>WBUH01000017.1 GCA_008933805.1 Bacteroidota bacterium | reverse complement strand
GTCGTATTCATCAGCTGCTTTCTCCACTTCTTGTATCAGTGAGTTTAGCAACGATAATACCCAACGGTCAATTTCAGGTCGTTGCTCAAGAGGTATTTCCTCCTCGGCAAACGTAAAACCGTCAACATTTGCGTACAGCGCAAAGAAGCCGTACACATTGTACAGGGTGGCAAAAAATTTGCGTTGGGTTTCTTTTACCCCTTCAACGTCAAATTTCAGGTTATCCCAAGGGTTAGAGTTGCTAAGCATGTACCATCGCACTGCATCGGCACCGTACTGACCAACTACTTCAAATGGGTCAACTGAGTTGCCCAAACGTTTCGACATTTTGTTGCCGTTTTTATCCAGCACCAATCCGTTGGCTACAACGTTTTTGTAGGCTACATTATCAAACAGCATTACCCCTAATGCGTGCAGGGTAAAGAACCAACCGCGGGTTTGGTCAACACCCTCTGCGATAAAATCAGCGGGAAAATTGCTTTCAAACTGTTCTTGGTTTTCAAACGGCCAATGCCATTGTGCATAGGGCATTGCTCCTGAATCAAACCAAACGTCTATCAAATCGGCCTCACGCTTCATAGGCTTGCCGCTTGGCGAAACCAACACCACATGGTCTACATAAGGACGGTGAAGGTCGATACCGTCAGCCGTTCCGAACTCGTTTATATCAGCACCTGAATGTTTTTTGTAAGGATTGTGGTCCATTACACCCGCTACAACCGCTTTGTCAATCTCAGCAACCAACTCTGTTAATGAACCTACACAGATTTCTTCGGTACCGTCTTCAGTCCGCCATATCGGTAATGGAGTTCCCCAATAACGGCTGCGGCTAAGGTTCCAATCTACAAGGTTGTTCAACCAATCGCCAAAACGTCCGGTACCGGTGCTTTCGGGTTTCCAGTTGATGGTTTTGTTTAACGCTATCAAACGGTCTTTTACCGCTGTGGTTTTGATAAACCAGCTTGACAGCGGGTAGTATAATACGGGCTTGTCCGTACGCCAGCAATGTGGGTAGGTATGCTCGTATTTCTCTACTTTAAATGCACGGTTTTCTTGCTTTAGTTTTATCGAGATGCGCTCATCAACACTTAGGTATTTATCGCGCCCTTGTTTTACTCGTTCTGCTTCTTTTTCAGCATCGCTCAGGTATTGTTCTTTTACAAACTCCCCTGCAAACTCTCCCATTTCAGGACGGAAACGACCGCGTAAATCTACCAACGGAACTAAGTTGCCGCCTTCGTCTTTCACCAATAGGGGTGCTATGCCGTTTTGTTTGGCCACACGCATATCATCAGCACCAAAAGTGGGTGCAGTGTGTACGATACCAGTACCGTCTTCAGTAGTTACAAAATCGCCAACGATTACTTTAAAGCTATCGCCTTCTTCTTGAGGTAACGCATAAGGCAACAATTGTTCGTAACGAAGTCCTGCCAATTTGCTACCTGCAACGGTTAGTACTTTCCTAAACGGCAGTTTTTTATCGCCTGTTTTGTATTCGGCAAAGTCAGCGTTTTCATTTTCAGGGTTAAAGTATTTACCCATTAATGCGTCTGCCAATATTACTCTAACCGGTTCGCCTGTGTATTGGTTAAGGGTATCAACTACGACATACTCTATCTTCCCTCCCACTGTCAATGCAGTGTTGCTGGGCAATGTCCAAGGAGTAGTCGTCCAAGCCAAAAAGAATACGTCGCTGGTAGCACCTCCAAACAAAAATGCAGACGCGTCGTCTTTTATGGCTTTAAACTGGGCTACTATGGTGGTGTCTTTTACATCCTTGTAGGTACCGGGTTGGTTTAGCTCGTGGCTGCTCAATCCTGTACCTGCTGCGGGCGAATACGGTTGTATTGTGTAGCCTTTGTATAGCAAGCCTTTGTTGTACAAACGCTGCAACAAATTCCAGCAAGTTTCTATGTAGCTGTTATCGTAGGTGATGTAGGGATTGTCCAAATCTACCCAATAGCCTATTTGCTCGGTAAGACTATCCCAATCGGCCTTAAACTGCATTACCGCCTCACGGCAAGCTTTGTTATAGTCTTCTACGCTAATCTTTTTTCCTATGTCTTCTTTGGTAATGCCCAATGCCTTCTCTACTTGCAACTCAATGGGCAAACCGTGCGTATCCCAACCGCCTTTGCGATTTACTTTAAATCCTTTAAGGGTTTTATAACGGCAAAAGGTATCTTTAATAGTACGGCTGATAACGTGGTGAATACCGGGCTTTCCGTTGGCTGACGGTGGTCCTTCGTAAAATGTAAAAGTAGGTTTACCATCGCGGTGGCTCACACTTTTACCAAATATGTCTTCTTCTTTCCAAAATGCTGCGACTTCCTTCTCAAAGGCAGGGAAATCGAGCTTTTTATATTCTTTATACTTCACTTGGTTATTTGTTATCTGTTATTGGTTATCAGGATACCGAACGATGCCAACCGCCTAATCGTTTTCTTCTTCCTCGGCTTCTTCGGCAAGCGGTAAAATAGGCTTCACCTTCATTTCGCGCTGCATGCGGCGTTTTTCTATTGAAAGCAGCATACTGGGCAAAATAAAGATGTTGGTTAGCAATGATACTACAAGCGCCAGCGTGGTTAAGATACCCAGCCACATCGTTCCGCCGAAGGTTGAGAAATCGAAAATGCTGAACCCGCAGAACAGGATAATGGCCGTATATATCATACTGGTGCCTGTTTCGTGCAGGGTTGCTTTTACCGACTCGCGGATGCGGAAATGGTGTTTCTTTAACTCAATTCTATACTTGGCCACAAAGTGGATAGTAAAATCCACAGAGATACCAAATGCAATACTGAATACAATTACCGTTGAGGGTTTGAGATAAATATCAAAGAAACCCATCACCCCTGATGTTACAATCAGCGGGATTATATTAGGTATCAGCGATATAATTATCATTCGCCAAGTACCAAACAAACTTACCAGCAATAGGGTAATTACTACCAGAGCCATGGTAACACTTTGAAACAAGCTATCTACCAAAAACTGGTTGTTTTTCATAAACAACATGCTGGTACCGGTAAGGTTAACCGTATATTCTTCTTTAGGGAAGATAGAGTCAATTTCTGCTTGTACTCGCGCACGCACTCCGGGTAAAATATCGCTGCCCACATCGGCCATTTGTATGCTGATGCGTGCTTTTTGGTAGGTGCTGTCCACAAAGCCCTTTAACAGGTTTTGTGAGCCTTTACGATTGGGTATATAACTGGTGATACTGCCCAATTCCAACGCGCTCGGTATGCGGTAGTCCAAACTGTCGCCGCCGTTGTATGCTTGGTTGGCATACTTCATCAGCTCAGCAATGGATACCGGCCTCGAAAACTCAGGCATTTTGGCCAACTGGCGAGACAATCGCTCCATCTTTTGCAAAGTGCGCGTGTCTTTTACCCCGTTCGGCTTTTTAGTATCTATTACTATTTCTAAGGGCATTACCCCGTTTATCTCTTTTTCAAAAAACTTAAGGTCGGTACTAATTTTATCTTTCGCCGGAATATCGTCTATCACATGTCCCAACGCATCCAGCTTAAACATTCCCCAAACTGACAGTGCCATAATTACAATGGTGATACCATAGATTACCTTGCGGCGGTTTTGCACTTGCCAGTAAATGGCATCAATAAAGCTACCGAGGTATTTGTTTTCAAGATGGCGGGTTTGCTTATAGGTGGGCGATGGTAGAAAGCTAAACATAATAGGTACTGTAACCATTGAGATTACAAATACAGACATAATGCTTAGAAAGGCTACCAAGCCAAACTCTTTCATAATGGGACTACCCGAAAAGTAGAATACGCCAAACCCCACTGCCGTGGTGAAGTTGGTTAAAAACGCGGCCTTACCTATGCGCGATACTACACGTACCAACGCTTTGGTTTTGTTGCTATGGCTTCTGTATTCGGCGTGATACTTATTGAGCAGGTAAATGCAGTTGGTGATACCGATGATAACAATAAGCGGAGGAATTACACCAATAACCGCCGTGATTTTATACTGTAGTATTCCGATATATCCCAACGACCACAACAAGGTGATGGCAACAATAATTAATGAATACAGTAGTGAACTAAAGCTTCGGAAGAAAAGCAACATAATGGCCGCACACACTACTAATGAGAGTAGGGTGAATAGCTTTAATTCTTTATTAATTTTAGCTGAAAATATGGTACGGATATACGGCAACCCTGATATTTGAAACTCAACGCCCTGCTCCTTCTCAAACTTCTGCGCTAAATTATCGATGGCGTTTATTACATCAATCCTGCCCTTATCATTCAACCGCTCTTTTTTAAGGGTTACCCCTGTAATTACAAAGCTTCCGTCGGTTTTCACCGCCAAATCCCTGTAAAACAATTGTGAGCGTATCACCTCCCATAAACTATCCACTTCTTGCTGTGTAGCAGCAGTATCGGTTGACAGAGGAATCAAACGCATCTCACGGATTGAATCTACCCGTGTAAGGATTTGTAACGTAGGGAAAGAAATTACGTTTTGTACTCCATCGGTTTTTTCTAACTCTTTACTTAAACGGTAGTAAGCATTAAAAAAATCTTTCTGATAAATTTTTTCGGATTTAAGCCCTAATAAAATAACATTTCCGTCATCACCAAACGTGCTTTTAAACTCAACATACGCCTGATATTCAGGGTCGGTTGGAGGCACAATTTTAGGCAAGTCGTAGGTAAGCTGTATTTTGGTGGCAAAATACCCCATCACAATGGTCATCAAAATGGTGATGAACATTAGTAAAACACGCTTACGAAGTATAAAACTGGCGGATTTTTCCCACATTTTTTTACGAAAGGTGCAAAGGTAACATTTTATCGCATCTATACTAAATCAACATACGGTGCAAACACACAGCGATTTATGCCATTTATGCTAAAAATCTCCCTTTTTCGTTTAGTTATGTGTAACTAACCAAATAAAATTCAACAAACCCAATCCGTTTTCTGTCTTAATATTGTAGTTATGTTTAAACGCCACGCAGCACTTATAGTATTTATCAGCTTGTTCAGCATTTTAACTAATGCTCAGCAAATTGGCACAGGACAATGGCGCATCCACCTTCCATTTAAAAACACACTGGGTATTGCTGAAACTCCACGGTATGTATATACTTGGGCTTCTTATGGTTTTTACAGGTATGATAAGGAAACCGGAAGCTCTGAACGTTTGTCAAAAGTACAGGGCTTTTCAGACATTGCCGTGAGCGCCATAAAGTATAATGCCGCCAACGATGTTTTGCTTATTGCCTACCAAGATGCCAACCTTGATTTGGTGCACAACGGAAAAATTATAAACGTTACCGATATACAACGTGCTCAGGTAAGTGGCTCTAAAAATGTTACCAATATTATGTTTGGTAATGATGTGGCCTACCTTGCCTGTACGTTTGGTATTGTTGAGCTTGATTTGAAAGAGGTTGAAGACCCTGAAATACGTGCCTCATACAAAGACTTAAATATTGGTGATGTTTTGGACGTGGCGGTATGGAATAATAAAATGTACGCGGCTACCGATAACGGCATATACAATGCTCCGATGGTGGGCTTAAACCTGAACGATCCTTCATCATGGACAAAGTTTGATACCGGATACACTAAGTTTCTACACTTGTTTGACAATAAATTATTCAGCGTAGGTAAAACCCACGTTAAATACTACGATGGTAGTGTATGGACTGGGCTTACCGGACCCGCTATGTATTACAACATACATTCTTCAGGCGGCAAATTATACCTGAGCCGTAAGGATTCGCTACTAACTATTGAAAGTAATCTTTCCATCAGCGCAAAATTTATCAATATAATGAAACATGCACTGGTTGCGAACGACGGCAGTATTTGGTACACAACCGATAATGCGGGTACTATACAGCTACATCCTGATGGCAATCTTACTTTTACCCAACCCAACGGCCCTTATAATCTACCCATTGGTAAAATGGCCAGTATTGGTGATGAAGTAATTGTAGCAGGTGGGTTAATTGGTGGTAACTACACATTCTCATTCAGTTGGAATGGGTACTACAGGTATGTAAACGACCAATGGATAAACAGCTTAGACTACCCCAACCCGCAAACAGACAGTTTGCGCGATTTTTTTGCAGTAACTACCGACCCCAAGACTAAAGATGTTTGGTTGGGTGCTTACTGGCAAGGTCTTGTGCGTCTGCGGGACGGTGTTGTGCAAGAGGTATATAACCCCACCAACAGCCGTTTGAAATTTAATATCATCAACTTTCTGGCGGGCTTAGCCATTGATAATGAAGGTCATTTGTGGATGAGCAACTACGGTACCGACTCTGCACTTGTAGTACGTACAACTGACGGACAATGGGCGGCAATGCCCTTAGGAAGCGTAAGTTTTGTAAGCCAGATTGTGGTGGACGACCGTAACCGCAAATGGATTGTAGCTCCGCGTAACAATGGATTCGGGATGGTTGTGTATGACGATAATAAAACTCCGCTGAACAGAAACGACGATTTAGGTCCAAAACTGCTAAACACCAACGAAGGCAGCGGTGCTTTGCCTGATAACCAAGTAAACTGTATTGCCAAAGACCGTGACGGTGAAATTTGGGTAGGAACGCTTAAAGGCTTGGTGGTGTTCTCTAACCCTTCGAATATATTTTCTGATAAACCATCCGATGCCCGCCGTATTGTTACGGGCGAGGGCACAAGTGCAGGTTATTTGTTAGGGGCTGAGGTTATTAACTGCATTTATGTTGACGGTGGTAACCGTAAATGGGTAGGTACTAATAACGGTGCTTGGCTGATTGCCGCCGACGGACAATCTATCATTCATAACTTTAACGTTGATAATAGTCCGTTGTTCTCAAACAATGTGCTTGAGATTACGGTAAATGAAAAAACTGGTGAGGTGTTTTTTGCTACCGATAGAGGTATCATTTCATACAAAGGCGATGCAACAGTTGCAAAAGAAGTGCACGAGGATGTACTGGTGTTTCCAAACCCTGTGCGTGAAGATTTTGACGGCCCCATTTCTATTCGCGGTTTGGCACAGGATGCCACTGTGAAAATTACCGATATAGCAGGAAATCTTATTTATGAAACGGTAGCAAACGGAGGTATGGCAACATGGAACGGTCGTAGTTTTGACGGTCGCAAAGCCTCAACGGGTGTGTATTTGGTATTTAGCGGTACGGATGATGCCAGTGATACCAACGTGGCTAAAATTTTGGTAATAAACGGGGGCAAATAAACCCAAGGGACTTTGTTAGTTAAAACCCGAACGATACTGCTAAAAACGCTGAAGTATGCTGAAAACAGTGTAATAGCCCGTTTCTATACCGAAGAGTTCGGGCTTGAATCTTTTATCATTAATAATATCCGTAGTAAAAAGGCTGCCATTAACGCGGCACACCTGCAACCCCTAAGCCTTGCCGAAACCGATTTGTACCAACGTGCCAATGCAAATTTGCAGCGCATAAAAGAATTGCGCTGCCAACCCGTTTTGCACAGCTTGTATACAGATATTGCCAAAACATCGGCTGTGCTGTTTATGCAAGAGGTATTGAATAAGGTTATTATAGAAAAAGAAAAAAACGAAGCCCTGTTTAGTTTCCTATACCACCATATCTGCTGGGCAGATGCAGTACCAAAATTACCTGCGGCCTATCCGGTGTATTGGTTGGTGCAACTATCAAGACACCTTGGCTTTTTTCCTGATATTGATAGTTGGGAGCCTGATACATTGTTTCTGCCTGCACAGGGTATTTTTACACATGAAACTGGACATCCCCTGTATTTTGACACCACAAATGCCAAATACCTGTACGATTTGTGCCTTGCAAAGCCTGAAACGATTGATTCAATCGGTATTTCTGCTAGCTACCGTCGCCAGTTATTAGATGCATTGTTGCACTATTACAGGCTGCATATTGATGGTTTTGGCGAGGTAAAAGCGCATAAAGTGCTGGCAGAGGTTTTGGCATAATCACTGAAAATCAAACAAAAAGGCTCTGCTATCATCTATTTTTAGCTATAAGAGTGAAATATTATTTGCAATTTGATATAGGGATTGTATTTTTGCACTCCTTAAAAACGGAGAGGTGGCTGAGAGGCCGAAAGCACCAGTTTGCTAAACTGGCATACGGGAAACTGTATCGCGGGTTCGAATCCCGCCCTCTCCGCCAAATCCGAAACCCCTTGAAACTCTTGTGTTTCAAGGGGTTTTTTAGTTCGAAGAATTTGAGGTAAAAAACGATTATGTTCTTTGATTATTGAATTTCAATTTCTTACGAGTTCGAACTTTGGGAAGTTTAAATTGAACTTAACGGCCAAACCTAATTTTCATACATTTGTGCTATTGAAATGGTTCAGCATCATATTAAGTGTTTACATAGTTCTTTCAGGGCTATCGTGTACTAATTTTGACCAATGCTATGAAACATCCGCCTCAACCGAATTAACTGCAGGCAGTAATTCCGAACAGCACGAAGACAATGACTGCGCACCTTTCTGCACCTGCTTGTGTTGCACCTATACAGCCTTTGCATATCCTGTTTTTAACGACGTTCCCAAAGTAGAAATAATAATTTCTACCCAAACCCGCAGTATGTACAAATTCTGCTGTCAGGATAACTTTTTTGCCAAAATCTGGCAGCCTCCAAAAATAAGTTAATGAGCTATTCTGTGGCACAACGGCTATTACTGGCACGTTGGCCTGTTCATTCTTTTTTATTAACTTAAAACATTAAAAAAAATGCGAAAAATCATTTTGCCATTACTGGCAATTATAAGCTCCACTATGGCTTGGGGGCAAAACACATTTAAAGCCATATTGAAAGACAGCGAAAGCAAAGAGCCCCTATTAGGAGCTATCGCTATCGTAAAAGGCACAACTAATGGTGCCATTTCCGGTGTAAACGGTTTGATCGAAATCAAGAACATACCCGATGGACAGCAAATAATCCTTTTCAAGTATATAGGCTACCAGGAAAGGTTTGATACCTTCAGCTTCCCGTTGCAACAAGCTATTGCTATAGAAATCCTTTTAACAGAAGATATAGAGGAAACGGAAGAAGTAGTTATCAGTTCTACCCGAAGCTCACGAAGTATAGAAGACATACCCACAAGAGTAGAATTTATAGCAGGCGAGGAATTAGAGGAGAAAGCCAACATGAAGCCCGGCGATATAAGAATGGTACTGAGTGAAAGCACAGGCATACAAACCCAGCAAACATCTGCCACTTCTGCTAACGCAGCCATACGCATACAGGGGTTGGACGGGCGGTATACCCAAATCCTTAAAGATGGTTTTCCTCTCTATTTCGGTGCATCCAGTGGTTTAGGCCTTTTACAGATACCCCCATTGGATTTAAAACAAGTAGAAGTAATTAAAGGCTCAGCATCAACGTTGTATGGCGGGGGGGCAATTGCAGGATTGGTAAACCTGATTTCAAAAACTCCTCAAAAAGAAAGGGAAATAAAGTTCCATCTCAACGGTACAAGCGGTAAAGGATTAGACCTGAACGGCTTTTATTCCCAACGAGCTAACAAAATCGGAACTACCATTTTTGCCGCGCATAACCGCAACTGGGCATACGACCCGGCCAATATCGACCTTTCAGCAATTCCCAAATTTGAACGGTACACCTTTAATCCAAAGCTATTTTTATACCCTTCTGAAAAAACAACGATTGTATTAGGTGTGAATACTACCCTTGAAGACCGTATAGGTGGCGATATTCACTATATAAATGGCAAAGGGGATAGTACCCATAGCTATTTTGAAAAGAATACAACACAAAGGTTCAGCACACAGTTTTCTGCTGAACATAAGCTGGGGGATAGCAGCCATATCATTGTTAAGAACAGTATTAGCTATTTTAACCGTATTTTAAGCACACCAGGATATACTTTTAACGGCACACAATACGCCACTTTCAGCGAAGTGAATTATGAACACAATGCGGAAAAAATGGAATGGATAGTAGGCATAAACCTATGGACAGACAAGTTTACCGAAAAACAGTTGGATACACTTGCAGTAAGGGATTATAACCAAACTACTTTAGGGGTGTTTGTACAGAACATCTGGAAAGCCACACAAAGGCTAAACATAGAAACAGGGTTTAGGACGGATTATGTAATTGATTACGGGTTTGCCCTTCTTCCCCGCATTTCAGCTTTGTATAAAATCAATAAGAAATTGTCCTCGCGTGTAGGTGGGGGATTGGGGTATAAAACTCCCACAATTTTTACCGAAGAAAGCGAGCGCATACAATACCGGGGAGTGTTGGGCATAAGCCCTACAGCCAACAGGCTGGAAACAAGTTACGGCACTAATTGGGATTTTAACTACAAAACAGCCTTTGCTGATGGCCAAGTGTTATTCACCCTTAACCATTTGTTTTTTTATACCTATCTGAACCACCCGCTTATACTTACACCGCAGGCAAACGGCACCTACCAGTTCGTAAATATTAATGGTTTTGTAGACACCAAAGGGACAGAAACCAATATTAAAATTGGCTACAAAGATTTTAAGCTGTTTTTGGGGTATACATATACCGATGCAAAAATTCACAGCAACGGGACGGTTTCCGATAATCCTTTGACAGCCAAACACCGTATCAATTCTGTATTGATGTATGAAGCCGATGAGAAGTGGAAAGTAGGGCTTGAAGCCTATTATTTCAGCAAACAAAAACTAAGTGACGGCACAATAGGAAGGCAGTATGTAATGTGCGGTTTTATGGTAGAAAGGCTGTGGGAAAAGTTCTCGCTGTACATCAACTTTGAGAACTTTTTGGATGCCCGGCAGACAAGGTTTGATACTATCTATACAGGCACTGTTACCCGGCCTATTTTCAGGGAAATATATGCCCCGTTGGAAGGGTTTATTATTAATGGCGGATTAAAAATACGGTTGTAGTATGAAAAAGGACACCTATAAAATCCTTAGAATGGATTGCCCGGCAGAAGAGCAATTGGTAAGGATGAAGTTGGAAATGGATGCTTCTATAAAAAAACTGGAATTTGACCTACCAAACAGAATACTTACCGTTTACCACGAAGGAGAAACAGCAACAATCACTGGAAATATTGCCCAAATAAACCTAAACTCGTCTCTTATTCAATCCGAAGAAGTGTTTGACTTGTTAGAAGATGGCGAACAAACCAGCAATAAAAAACTCTTGTGGATTGTGTTTGCTATCAACAGTGGCTTTTTCTTAATTGAAATAGTAGCGGGCTTACTTTCCCGTTCGATGGGTTTAATAGCCGATTCTTTGGATATGCTCGCCGACGCAATTGTTTACGGGATGAGTTTGACTGTAGTAACCAGTACGACAGTGAAAAAGAAAAGAATTGCAAGGCTAAGCGGAATATTCCAGTTGTGTTTGGCCATATTTGGTTTGGTTGAAGTAGTACGGCGATTTTTGGGAGTGGAAGGAACCCCCGATTACCAAACAATGATTTTAGTTTCCTCATTTGCTTTGGCGGGAAATGCAGCATCGCTTTACCTGCTGCGGAAGAGCAAAAGCAATGAAGCTCACATGCAGGCCAGCTATATCTTTACTTCCAACGATGTAATGGCAAATATTGGCGTAATGATAGCCGGGCTGTTGGTGTATTTTACACAATCAATGATTCCCGATTTAGCAATTGGCACTATTGTATTTTTGTTAGTATCAAAAGGAGCATTCAGGATACTTGCGATTTCACGATAAGAAAATATTTTTGTTATATCGATTTGCTTAAAAAACCGTTGAGTTGCAATAAATCACTTATAGAAAAGTTCGAACTTTGGAGCATTCTGCCCGCTCCGTTAAAAGCCCTGCAGCATTGCAGGGCTTTTTTTGTTTTATCAGTTCTGCATCAAAACTTACCCTTCTGTTATAAAGTTTATGATTTATTTACACCCTACTGTATGTGAGGTTATTATAAAATATTATACGAAACCCGTCGATATTATATTGACTTTAGTCGGTTTTTCATTAACTTCGATTCTAATTCGTTCATTGGCAATCTATTAGATACTAAAAGAGATTTGTGTGTGAAGTATAGAGTTTTGTTGGGGCAAGGAGTAGTGATGAATGAAGTTACCAAGCTAGAAACCAATTTAAGTCATGAAAAAAATATCTACTCTCTTATTATTTGTATTGGGATGCATGAGTGCATATTCCCAAGTATTCAATGAAAATTTCGAATCCTACACCGCAAACACGTATCTAGGCCCTGCCTCCCCAGTTTGGACAACATGGAGCGGTATTGAGGGCGGTTCTGAAGATGTTCAGGTGGTTACCACCAATGCTGCCAGCGGCACAAAATCTATTTATTTCAACTCACCGTTTGGCGGGGGCCCTAACGATGTAGTATTACCTTTTGGCGGCGTAAATAGCAGCGGTCGTTTTAAATTTACTTCTAAATTTTTTATCCCAACCGGAAAGGAAGCCTACTTTAATTTTCAGGGCGGAGCCTTTACCGGTTCAGTATGGGCTCTTGAGTTCTATTTTTATGGTGGCGGTACTTTTCAGGCACAGGGCTATGCTACCGGAAACTACCCGCAAAACCGTTGGTTTGAATTGGCCATAGATATAAACCTTGATACTGACCAATGGGAAATATTTATTGATAACGTTTCGCAAGGAACTTTTACTAATACAAACAACGTATCATACCTTGATATATTCCCTGCAAACGGCGGTACAGAATTTTGGATGGACGATATCAGCTATTGTAAAAACAACGCTTGTAACCCTGAAATTTCAGTATTGAGCGTTTCAGTAGCTCCCAACCCTGTTTGTACTCACCACCCTGCCGATGTTACCGTTCACTTGAGAAATAATAGTGCATTCCCTGCACCTCAAATGGATATGGCAATTGATATCGGTCCTGACAGGATTAAACACATGTTGAAACTTAACAACCTTGCAGGTGGTAAAGACACTACAATTACTATCCCCGGTTTGTTTGTTTCACGCGTTGCGGGAACCAATCTTACTGTAAAGGCAATCAATATCCAAGGTGACATTGTTCCGGCTAACGATACTGCCTTTTCAACAGTTACGGTTAATCCTTCGCCATCAAACGCTGCAATTAGTAAGGGAACTCCGTTTACAACCACAAAGCCACTTACTTCAGGCACTAGCGGCGACCCTGATATTGTTGCTTCGGGCGACCAGTTAAGTTATGAAATCACCCCTCCAACAGGTTTCACCAATAGTTCTTACAACTCTACCTGGAACATTACCGGATTTACAGTTAAAACTAATACAGGAAGAACAATAGCAAGCTCGTATTATACATACTCTAATCCATCGGGTTCAACTAACGGAAAGACCTCTTTTACTCCTGATACTTTGCTAGCTGATAGCACTGTAATTATATCGTTTAAGGTTCGTAACATCTCTACCGGTTGTGATTCAACTCTTACAAGGTATATCTACATAGCTCCAAGACCTAAAGTTGGCTTTACTGCCCCTAGCGTGTGCGACAAAGATTTGGTAGCTTTTGACAACACTACTACAATTGCCAGCGGTGCAGTAACTTACTTCTGGGATTTTGGTGACGGTACAAACTCAGTAGCCGGCCAACCTTCAAAAACATTTGCAGGCCCCGGCAGCTATACTGTAAAACTGGTTGTTACATCACTATATGGATATAAAGACAGTGTTACAAAAACTGTTAACGTCTTCCAAATACCTGTTGCAAACTTTGGTTTTGTAAATGCTTGCGAAGGCACTGCAGTTACAATGACTGATAACTCAACGCTACCTTCAGGTGCAGCTGTACACGAATGGGATTTTGGAACAAGCCCAGCCAGCTCTGCCACAGGTGCATCAATTAACAAACTATACAGCACCCCCGGTATTTACCTAGTAACATTAAAAGTTACCGTTAATGGTTGTACTTCAACCATTGCTAAACACGTAACCCAAGCCCCACGTGCAATACCTGATTTTAACTTCACTCCTGTTCAGTGCGATAACAGTGATGTTGACTTCACAAACGCTTCAACTGCACCGTCGTTTGGTTCTGCCAGCTACTTATGGAAGTTTGGTGACGGTAAAAGTGCTACCGAAATTGACCCAAGCCATACTTACAACAGCTACCAAACTTTTAACGTAACCCTTATTTCGAACACTAACTTAGGTTGTGCGGATAGCGTGACTAAATCAGTTACTTTACGTGAAACCCCGGTTTCTAACTTCAGCATGTCAACCTCAACATGTACCAACCAACCTATTAACTTTACCAACACGACTACTGTACCTGCAGGACACTTGAATACCTATGAGTGGGAATTTGGTGATGGCAATAATTCAAACGGTAGTGACCCTACCCACCAATATGCCAGCCCTAACACTTATGAGATTGTTCTAAAATCTTCAAGCTCAAATGGATGTAGCAGTGAACACAAGTCTACTGTAACCATTAAACTAAGGCCGGCTGCCGACTTTATCGCAGCAACTGTTTGCGAAGGACTACCAACTTTGTTTGATAACAACTCTCGTACTGATGACAACGAACCTCTAACCTATAAATGGTTGTTTGGCAACGGTGATTCATCAACAGATGTTAAACCTTCGATAGTTTATTCAGCTGACGGTTCATATACAGCTACATTAACGGCAGTGCACCCTAACGGATGTACTGATACAAAAACTGCTTCGGTAATTGTACACAATGTGCCTACAGTTTCTATCAACTCTACTTCGGCTAACACAGGTAACGGCGGATACAGCTTTGCAACCAACACAGCCGGTACAGGTTATACCTACTACTGGCAGTTTGGAGACGGTTCAACATCGGCCGACCAAAACCCCAAATACAGGTTCCCTATTGATGGCCGTTACATCGTACACCTTACTGTAACTACAGGCGACGGTTGCGTTGCCAACGGTGTTGATACTGTTTGGATTAATGTTTTGGGTGTTGAAAATACCTCAAACAAAGGTGCTGTGGGTGTTTACCCCAACCCTTCAAGCGGTAAATTCTTTGTTGATTACAGCAATGCTGATGTGACTGCAATACAAGGCATCACTGTAACTGATGTATTGGGTCGCGTTGTAGCAACTCAACCTGCACAAACTGTTTCAGGTATTACTGAAATTGATTTGAGCGCACAACCCACCGGTATTTATTACTTAAACATTAGCACTCTTACCGGTGTACAAACTGTGAAACTAACCGTGAGCAAGTAATTGCTCCGGTTTTTAATAGACCACGAAAGCCCGTTTAGAATTTTCTAAGCGGGCTTTATTATTTAATAAAAGTGAACTTAAGTTAGGCGCCTAGAGACTGTGTTTACTTCGAAGGAGGTTTGTAGGTATACAGGCATATTACCTACTCAATGTGTTCTGATTACCATTTAAAATGGGAATGACAGGCTAACACGCCTGTGAATTACAATAGATTCTTAAAATTTTTTAATTCTTACCTACTTATTATGTTGAGCAGGACTACCGCTTACTTAGAATCCCAAATGGTAGTTTCAGTTGGTGATGGGCACTTATCAAAGCCCAACTGATTACACAATTTTGCCAGTTTCCGCCTGCCCATTGTGCTAAACCCGTGCAAAGGGATTTTTACATAATAGTCATCACCAATATTAACCCTGCTATGGTGATGAGCCGCAGGCAAATAAATACTGGCTGATGATAAATTACACTCAAAACAAATACTGATGTGTGCGGCTATTTTTTTCCCATCGTAAAAAACAATACCCAAATGCGGTTCGAAACAGGCCATGTTGCCACCTCCGTAGCTTAGTGTATCAGTGATATTTAGAATCAAACTATCGGTTTGTTCTTTGGTTAACTCTTTTTTGCTTTTAACGGTACGGTTCAACTTTCCGTTTTCAACAATCTTCTGTCCACCCTTTCCTTCATAGCTATACGCAACAACATTATCATACTTTACCTTTGCAAACGGGTTATACTCTTGCAGATTTTTGTATTGCTCCCACAAATCATATCCTTGTTTTAGCAACACATTGTACCAAAATACCGTATCACCGTTAGATATCAGCAACTCGGGTTTGCTTACCAACTCGTTATAACTGTAATAAAATAACTGTCCTGATGTATCTGTAACAGCATGGGAACCTTCGTAATGCTGGTACGATGGGTTTTTAAGTGCTGTTTCGGTGCGAATTAATACGATGCTGTTGTTATCAAAGTAAAACTCAGTGTACCATACGCCCCGGTAGCTGGTATTCATAAACTGAGTAATCTTGCTGATTTTATTATCGCGCAGCCAAATAAAGTTCTTTTCAAAATAACCGGGATAAGGGGTTATAAGGTATGCCGAAGGGCGTTGCCCTTGCATGGCCTTATCAATACCCTTTACTGTTTTATCAATCTCTTTGATAATAGCGGGAGCATCTTCTTTTTGGGCAAACAAGCCCGTTGCTATACACGCAAATACGATAAGTAATACCTTCTTCATTAAAAAAACTAAACCGATTAAACAAACATGATATTTAGAACCCCCATCACTATCAGCAACTTATAAAAGTTATCCATTTTTCTAAAGTTCTTCTCATCAGTAGAAAAAATGAAATAGAACATCCAAACAAAAATACCAGTAAAGGATAATGAGAAGTAAATGGCTGAATAAGACGGATACAAATAGGCAAACAAGAAATAGCCGATGGGTATGCACAGCAGCATCAAGGGGGCTAAAAGTAACTTTGTTTTTTTAATGCCAAACAACACCGGAAAGGTTTTGTAGCCAAACAACATATCCCCTTTAATTGCTTCAAGGTCTTTTATTATTTCGCGGATAAGGGCTATCAATCCTATATAGGTGGCATACATCACTATCAGCTTATTTATATCCCAGTAAAAAATACATATTGATAAGAATGCACTAACGGCCAAAAAGGATGCACAGAAGTTACCCAACAGGGGCAGTTTTTTTAGTTTGTGTGAGTAGAACCAAAGTAAAAATATCAACAAGGCATAAAACAAGGCCAGCTTTAAGTTTAGCAGCACCCCTATAAACAGTGCAAAAGAATTGCAAAACATATAGGCATTAATTGCAAACCGCTTGCTGATAATCTTATTTAATATTACCTCCTCGCTGTGATTAGCAAGGTCTTTTTCATAGTCATAAAACGCATTGATAAGGTAACCGCCTGCAATAATTAAAGCCGTGCTGAACACAATCCAGTGCAACTGTGGCATTGAAAGTATTTGCCACATCGTATAATCGGGATTGAGAATTTTAATAGCGGTAAGGTACTGAGCAGCCGCAATAAGCAGCAGATTGTACCAGCGTACTAAACTGAAAAACACAAGTGATTTGATTACAAAAACCCGTTGATTACTGGTGAGGTACGTAGCCATTGCGTAAACAAAGATATATAATTTGCTTAGTGTAACGGTATTTATACTATTAACGTTGCACAAATGCAGCAGCTTGTATATAAACAATATAACAAATTGCCCACAATCACAGGGCACAATGGGTCAATCTGTTATCTTTGCCGCAAATGACAAAAGCGGTTTTATTTGGGCCGGGCCCGCAGTTTAAGGGAGGTATCAGCAACTACAATACCTCGCTGGCAAAAGCATTGGATAAATTAGGCGTTGAGGTACACATTGTATCGTGGACACAGCAATACCCTGCAATTATCCCCCGTGATTTTATTGACCGCAGCAGCAAAAGCGACCATCTGGAGGGCACTAATATTAAGGTTACTTATATTACCAATTACAACAATCCTGCTTCGTGGGCTAAAACCGTGAGGCTGATTAAGGATTTGAAACCTGATATGGTGATTTTTCAGTGGGCGATTGCCCTGCAAGGATTACCAATGGGTTGGATTGCCCGCCGCTTGATGAAAACAGGCATTGAGGTAATTTTTGATTGCCACCTTGTAGTACAAAAAGAAAGCAGCACTATTGATAAGGCGTTTACCCGCTACGGTTTACGCAAAGCCCATACCTACCTTACCCATGCCTACAAAACGGTAGATGAACTGAAAACCACGCTGCCTGAGTTGAAATATACGGTGAATGAAACGGGTGAACGCGCCAAAGACGGCACACACACGGTAATAAAACTATATCACCCCATTTACGACCTTTACCAACCCCGCCCCGATTTTGACATGGAGGCGATGAAAAAAGAACTGAACCTTAAGAAAAACGTATTTCTGTTTTTTGGGTTCATTCGCAAATACAAAGGGCTGCACAATGCGATACAGGCATTTAAAAAAGTAGCCGATAAACGCGACGATGTGAGCTTATTAATAGTAGGTGAATCGTTTTGGAATACGCTGGATAATAAAAAACTGGCTACCCGCATCAAGCAAAACCTGTTCAAATTTGCCAAATCGTTGTTCCTTAAAAACAGTGATAACGAGCAAGACTACCGCCCCATTGATTTGGTTGAACAACTGAACCTACAGGATAAAGTAACGGTAGTGAATCGTTTTGTACCCAACGAAGAGGTGAATAAATACTGGCAGGTGAGCGATGTGGTATTGCTGTATTACCTTACGGCTACCCCATCGGGCGTTGAAAGTTTATCATACAACTTTAATGTTCCGGTGCTGGCCACCAAAGTAGGGCACTTCCCTGAGACAATTAAAGACGGTTACAACGGCTATCTTGCCGAAGCAAACGACATTGACAGTATGGCTGCCCAAATGGAGCGTTTTATTGATAACCCCATACCTCGCCAAAACATTGCAGAAACGGCTAAAGTACTTAGCTGGGAGAACTATGCAAAAGCGATTTTGAACAGATAAGAGAATATACCCGCGCAGTGTATTGTCTATTGAATAATATTCTGCTATTTTCGCGCGGACATTTAAGCAACAAAATACCACGAAATGAATATTCACGAGTATCAGGCAAAGGAAATCCTTAAAAAATACGGCGTAGCTGTGCAAGAAGGCATAGTGGCCGATACCCCCGAACAGGCTGTTGAAGCTGCAAAGAAAATGCAGGAAGCTACCGGAAGCCCCTTTGTGGTGCTAAAGGCGCAAATACACGCAGGTGGTCGCGGTAAAGGCCGTGTTATCGGAAACGATCAAAAAGGAGTGGCAGTAGCCAAAACTCTTGAAGACGCAAAAACGATTGCTACCAACCTATTGGGCGGTACTTTGGTAACCATCCAAACAGGCCCTAAAGGTAAAGTGGTAAACAAAGTGTTGATTGCACAAGACGTTTACTACCCCGGCCCAAGCGAAACCAAAGAATACTACATGAGCGTATTGCTTGACCGTGCCAGCGGCCAAAACGTGATTGTATATACTACCGAAGGCGGTATGGATATTGAACAGGTGGCACACGATACCCCTGAAAAAATTAACAAAGAATTTGTAGACCCTAAAGTAGGTTTGCAAGAGTTTCAAGCTCGCAAAATTGCCTTTAACTTGGGCGTTAGCGGCGAAGCTTACAAACAAATGGTGAAGTTTGTGAAAGCCCTTTATGCGGCTTATGACAATACTGACTCTGCCATGTTTGAAATTAACCCTGTGCTAAAAACTTCTGACGATAAAATTATTGCAGTAGATGCTAAAGTAAATCTTGACGAGAACGCTTTGTACCGTCACAAAGATTTTGAAGCATTGCGCGATGTTAGCGAAGAAGACCCAATGGAAGTGGAAGCTAAAGAAAGTAACCTTAACTATGTGAAACTTGACGGTAACGTTGGTTGCATGGTAAACGGTGCAGGTTTGGCGATGGCTACCATGGATATTATCAAACTTTCAGGCGGTGAACCTGCTAACTTCCTTGACGTAGGCGGTGGTGCAAACGCACAAACCGTTGAAGCCGGTTTCCGTATCATTTTGAAAGACCCTAACGTAAAAGCCATTTTGATTAATATCTTTGGTGGTATTGTACGTTGCGACCGTGTTGCTTTGGGTGTGGTTGAAGCCTACAAAAAAATAGGTGATATTCCTGTGCCAATCATCGTTCGTTTGCAAGGAACCAACGCTGAAGAAGCTAAAAAGATTATCGACGATTCAGGTCTAAAAGTATTCTCGGCTATCCAGCTTAAAGAAGCTGCTGCACTTGTGAAACAAGTGATGAGCGAAGCCAAGTAATCTTTACAGATACAACTTATACAAAGAGCGGCGTGTTATACACGTCGCTCTTTTTGTTTTTAATACTTTCGCCGTTGCCCATTTACCCAAAAGTCAAAGCAAATCATTTACTTGCAGTTAAATGAACTGGTCGCAACGCCTAAAACTACTATCCGGCCCCCTCGCATTTATTATTTGCCTGTTTTGTGCGCCCCACGCGGCTGAACCGCTTACCATCCGTACACTGGGCGTTGCAGCATGGCTTATTTTGTGGTGGATACTGGAAGCTGCACCCATAGGGGCTACATCGTTGTTACCATTAATACTATTACCTGCCATCGGCAACGGCACGTTAAAAAATACTGCCGCCAATTATGGCGACCCTGTAATTTTTCTGTTCATGGGAGGCTTTATCATAGCCATTGCTATGGAAAAATGGGATTTACACCGCCGTATTGCCCTCAACATACTAAAGGTTACAGGCACCAATGCCAACGGCATTGTATTAGGCTTTATGATTGCTACCGCCTTTATCAGTATGTGGATTAGCAATACTGCCACAACGGTAATGATGCTGCCCATAGGATTATCAGTAATAAAATTAGTTGAAGGCACTTTAGGCGCTGAAGCAACCTCTCAAAAAGGATTCAGGAACTTCTCCTGTTCCATTATGATAGGTATTGCTTACGCGGCCAGCATAGGCGGAATTGGCACAATTATAGGCACCCCTCCTAACATGGTAATGACCGGGTTTATGAAAAACCTGCAAGGGTTTGATATGCCTTTTATTGATTGGATGTATGTGGGTGTCCCCATTGTGATTTTAATGGTTGGGGCTTGTTATTTCCTAACTACCCGTTGGCTGCTTAAAAACAACTTAGGATCATTGGGTAATACCCAAGAACTTATTGACACTGAAATGCAAAAGCTGGGTAAAACCAGTTATGAACAAATTATTATAGGTCTTTTATTTGCCTTTACGGTGCTGCTTTGGGTGGGTCGTCAGTTCATTAATAAGCAACTGGGTGCTGAGGTATTACACGATACCACCATTGCACTTATCACAGGGTTGCTACTGTTTGTTATCCCATCAAAAAATAAAGAAAAACAGGGCGCGCTGATTGATTGGGACGATGTACAAAAAATGCCTTGGAAGATTCTATTGTTGTTTGGAGGTGGCTTTGCCCTTGCCGGTGCCGTTGAAACAGTAGGTATAATAAATACCGTTGGCCATTGGGTGGCTAGTATACAAGGCATTGATGCTTATTTACTGGTTACGTTGCTTGCAGCGGCAGGCGTTTTACTTTCTGAAATTATGGGCAATGTGGCTCTTGCCACAATTTATATTCCGGTTGCCATGGGCATTGGTTCATCATTAGGGCTATCCCCTATTTTATTTGCCATACCCATTGCCATTTCTACTTCGTTTGGTTTTATGCTTCCTATTGCAACGCCTCCCAATGCTATCGCTTACGGAAGCGGCTATATCCACTCAAAAGAAATGCTCAAAGTAGGGTCGCTGCTCAACATTTTCGGCATTATACTTTTATACTTTATCACCCGATGGTGGTTGCCGTTGGTATTCAGCTATTTGGCGTAAATTTTGCTACTTTCCAAAAAATTGGTGTTACACAAAACACCAGCATTTTTTTGTTGTTTGTTATAGAAACTGTCTCCTTCATCAAGTCACCCATAAAACAGCAACTATATGAAAGTAAACACTCTATGCATCATTTTAATTACTGCCACGCTATTATTTAGTGGCTGCGCTAAAATTATTCAAGACGAAGTTGGTGTGAAACGCACTTTCGGAAGATTGAATAAAAACACACTATCACCCGGTTTACGGTTTTTTAACCCTTTTGCTTCTACTATTATTAAAGTTCCCGTAAGGACTATTAACCTGCAAATTGAAGCCGGTTTGCCAAGTAAAGAAGGTCTTACTATCAAATCAGAAATCTCAATCCTGTACAGCGTTAAAAAAGAAGAAGTACCTAAAATTCTTGAGACTGTTGGTCTTGATTTTCAAGAAGTCTTGATACTCCCCGTTTTCCGGTCGGCTTCGGCAGATGTGTGTGCACGTTTTTTTGCAAAAGACATGCACAGTTCAGAAAGGGCTAAAATTGAGAAAGAGATTAAAGAAAAAATGATGGATGTTTTGAGTGAAAGGGGCTTTAATATTGAAGCGGTTTTGATGAAAAGTATAACGCTACCGCCCAGCCTATCAAAGGCAATTGAGGATAAATTATCAGCCGAGCAAGAGGCGTTGCGCATGGAATTTATACTTGACCGAGAACGTAGAGAGGCAGAACGCAGGACTATTGAAGCAGAAGGAAAGAAAAAAGCTACGGTAATAGCTGCCGAAGCTGATAAACAGGTGGTAATTATTGCTGCCGAAGGAAAACGCCAAGCCAGTATTTTAGAGGCAGAGGGAACTAAAGAGGCGAACGATTTATTAAACAAATCACTGGGGCCGCTTACAATTAAGTACTACCAAATTGAAGCATTTAAAGACCTTTGTACCTCGCCTAATGCAAAAACTATTATTACCGACGGTAAGACGCCGTTCTTAACCATGCCTGATTAAGGAACAAGTAATTATAAATTGGTCCCGCTCTTGAATTTTCATGGCGGGGCTATTTTTTAACTAAAAGTTGTTTTGCTAGCAATGCTAAACCACTGATTTGAATAACTGCTAGTGCAGGCCTCCCCTTGCTAACCTTTTATTTAATGTTTTATTGCCCCAAAATACTATCTGTATAGTACTTGTTATCTTAGCTTTACCCCCTTTCTGTAATTATTTGGCAGCTTTTCATATATTGTTTAGTGATAGCTGTAAGTATTTCTTTTTGTTTTGATTTTTTTATTGAACTTGCGCGCCTTTTAGTTAAGTAAACAAGCTATTGAAAACAATTTTGGCACCACGTAATTTAGTTATAGCAACATTCTTTTCTTTATTCTTCTTTTTATCTTGTTTTACTAGTGTTGGCGCAGCTCCTAAAGATACCGCACGCGAACCTTTTACCGGTCGGTTTTATTTTTACTGGGGTTATAATAGAGGTATTTTTTCGCGGAGTGATATACATGTAAAAGGCCCCGGATACGACTTTACCGTGTACGATGTAAAAAGTAAAGACCATGCTGAAAACCCTTCGCTGGTATACCTTAACCCAAAGCTTTTTACCATTCCGCAATTTAATGTGCGCATGGGGTACTACATCACCAAACGCTGGTCAATATCATTGGGCTACGACCACATGAAGTATGTAATGCAAAACAACCGAATGGCAAATGTTTCGGGGGTTATTACTGACGCTGCTTCTGACAGGTTTTCAGGCACCTACTTACAAACCCCGATATATCTTGATACTTCATTCTTGAAATTTGAGCATACTGACGGATTAAACATTGTAACCATTGATGCTGAATACACCTTGCCTATCTGGAAACAAAAACAAGATAAATGGAGATTGGAAGCAACTATGGGTACCGGAGGAGTTTGGATAGTTCCGCGCAGCGATGTAAGAGTTATGGGTAAAGGACTAAACAACCGTTTCCACATGGCGGGTTACACTTGGACAGGTAAAGCCGGCCTTAGAATTAATGGCTTTAAACGCTTCTTTTTCCAAATGGAAACAAGGGGTGGTTATATTAGCCTTCCTTCGGTTTTGGTAGCCAATGACGCTCCTGATATTGCCAACCACGATTTCTCTTTCTTAGAGTTCACAGGGGTGCTTGGCATACGTTTCTAAGATTCGTTTATAATAGCGTTAGCTGTCCTTTAGGAGGTTTAGCATATCCCATTACCGTTCGTCCACTATATTTATACGAGTTATTTCGCTCGTGCTCAATTACGGTTTCAAACGCGCCTTCATCGGGTATAAAATCCTTTTCCAGTTGTTGAGCAACCTTCGTTAAGCTCTTCAATGCTTGCTGCTTATCAGTATTCCCGATTTTGGCTTTTTCTACAGAGTTTTTCAATATCTCTATTGTCTCGTCATAAACTTTTAGCGGAACAGGAAACGGATGTCCATCCTTACCGCCATGAGCAAATGTAAAACGGGCAGGATCGCTAAACCGTGATGGAGTTCCGTGTATTACTTCACTCACCAATGCCAATGACTGTATGGTGCGAGGTCCCACTCCTTCCAGCATCAATAGTTCTTCAAAGTTTTTCAGGTCAGTATTATGAGCTAATGTTAAAACACTACCCAACCTTTTCAAATCCACATCCTTTGCCTGCAACTCATGGTGACGGGGCATTACAATTTTGCTCACTTCTGTTAATACATCCACAGGCCGCTCTTTGGTTATTTCAAGCATTGCTGTTTTTGTGGTATTGGCAAACACATCGGTAAGATTTAAAATCTGCCCCTGATTTTGGCCATAAATAAAGGTGTGCGGTTCCTCAACAAAAGACTTCACTTGAGCCGAGTGCCAATGATATCTGCGAGCCATTCCATTATCATCGTTCATGCCTTGCTGCACTACCGCCCACTCCCCCTCGTCCGTAACAATAAATGTATGCAGATAAATCTGATACCCGTCTTGGATGGCTGTGTTATCAACTTTGGCAGTTAGTTTACTGCTCCTAACCAACTCTTTACCATCAAGGCCGGTTTTATCAGAAAACACCAACAATTCAGCGGGGGTTTGGGTTGATTGCTTCCCCTTGCCGCCACAGACGTATATCCCCAACTCTTTATGTCTTGGGTTGATTGCTCCCTTTAAAGCCCCCATTACCGAAGTAGTAATGCCTGAAGAATGCCAATCCATACCCAGCACACAACCTAACGTCTGAAACCAAAAAGGGTCGCTCAAACGAGATACTACTGCCCCCTTACCATATTCTTGTGCCACTGCCTCAATAATGGCTCCGCCCAATAATCCCATACGCTTGTATAGCCAATCGGGCACTTTACCGTAATGAAGCGGTAAATCGGCATGACGAACTCCATTCATTATGTTTAATTTTAAAACAAATATATGTTAAAAAACAAAACAATCGAATCGGGTATAAAACAAAAAAGGCCGCTTTCGCGGCCTTTTACTATATATAAAGTATTGTGTTTATCGGTTACCAGATGGGTTACCCACGCGGGTCATTGCACAACGGAAACCAAGTGTAGCTAAGTTTTGGTTTTCGTCAAGGAAGCGGCGGGTTCCGGGTGATACCCAGTATGCCCTGTCATCCCATGAACCACCTTTGTACACACGAGCTTTGTTGTTTACTAAGCTGGTTACGCTGTATTCGTAACGTTGGTCACGCTCAACATATTCCTCCTCATCCAAGTAGCCTTTGTTTTCGGCTTGTTGGTAGTTCAAACGGTTTGGATCAGGATCAACGTTTTTGTAGATAATCCTACCCAAGCTGTCTTTCTCATCCACGTATCCGTCAGCATCGGTTTGTTTTACTTTAAACTCGTTACCACGGAATGGGTTAAGGTCTTCAATGTCTTCAAAGCTTAGTGGACGATATACATCCATTACCCACTCACTTACGTTACCGCCCATGTTATATAAACCTAGGTCGTTTTTCCAATAAGCTTTTACAGGGGTAGTGAATATACCGTTATCGTTCAACTTACCTGCGATACCTGCCATATCACCCGCATCACGTTTAAAGTTGGCTTGAATCTCACCACGATTTTTCTCAGGTGATCCTTTACGGGTTGTTAAACCGTTCCAAGGATAAATTTTCTTGGTGTTAACGTTTTCATACAAGGTATTACCCAAGTTACCAACGGCTGCGTATTCCCACTCAGCTTCAGTAGGCAAGCGGTAATCAGGTAAGAAGATACCGTCTTCCATACGTACTTTGCGAGTTGTTCCACCCGGAGCAATGTCTTTAATATCGTTTTTCACCAAACCTTCGTATTGATTGTTTAGGTAAGCATCGGTATTAAAGTTGTTTTCGTTGGTTTGGTTGTTAAGGTCACCCACTTGGTGAATACCTTCACGTATCAATATCATCTCGTTTACGCGGTCGGTACGCCAAGCAGCATAACCGGTAGCTTGTACCCAACTAACACCCACAACTGGATAGTCGCGGTATGCAGGGTGACGGAAATAATATTGCATCATTGGCTCGTTGTAAGCCAATTTCCTGCGCCAGCAGTTGCTATCAGGCAATGCTTTTTGGTGAACTTCAGGATAGTCAACAAATACCCTGTTCAACCAATGTAAATATTCTAAGTAGTGGAAGTTTGTTACTTCAGTTTCATCCATATAGAAACTAGAAACAGTAACCCTTCTTTCTACGTTGTTGTGATCGTACAATACGTCCTGTTCGGTTGAACCCATTGTGAAGTTACCACCTTGGATAAGTACCAGACCGGGACCGTTTTCTTGACCTTCGTATTCAAGTTTTTGAACTCCGCCCCACTTGGTATCATTATAATTCCAACCGGTGGTTTCACTTTTTGGCTTTTTACAAGCGAAAAAAACAGCAACCAGCATTGTTAATGCTGCAAACCTGCTGATTTTATTTATTTTCATCATTGTGTTAAGTGTTCAGCTTTAATTTTAAACGGTTTTCACTAAAGCAAAATTATGCAAGTATAAATATTTTTTTTAAAATCCAGGACAAACTAATCTTTTCCATCGTTTTGAACTGCGCACGCACCACTCAACCGAGGCTGAAATTTCGTGCGAGCCGGGCGCAGCAGAACGCGCCGACGATACGGTAATATCATAGCTATAACCAAATTTAAATTGTTGGTAGCGGAAGCCTACCAAAGCTATCAAAGCATCAGAGTTTGGTGCTGTTTGACGGAACCACAAACCTGCCACAAAAGGTCCTTTATTTAAATAAAACCCAATATTAGTTTGGAAAAACTTTTGCTGGGTCATAATTAAAATATTGGGAGATATGGTCATTTCGGGCTCTTGGTTTTTCTTGGTTTTCTTCAACGGAATTACTGTACCTGCATGCACGGTATAACGGCGAGGCAATGTAGTACCGCTGTCGGTGTTTTTGAAAAACGATTGGTTAGGCTCATTTATATTGTGTACTGCTACACCGGCATAAAACGATCCAGAGTAAATTAAAGCACCTGCTGAAAAGTTAGGGAACGATACTGAGTTATTAGGAAACGACTCTTTTGTATCCAACACAAATCCTTTTTTAGGTAAAATCTGATCGCTAAAGCGCAATTTGTTAAAATCAATGGCACGTTGCATCAAACCTGCCTGAATAGCTAAACGCAAAGCAAACCTTTTGCTGCTTTTACGTCCGCCAAACAAAGCCATGTATGAATACACACCGCTTACCGAAGTAGTGGTAAGCAAACCGTCACCGGCCACATCACGCATAGCCATAAGTCCAACACCACCGTTCATTCCGTCCACATGTTGGTCGAATGAAGCCGCAAAAGTACGGAAGGTACCGGGTAAGCTGGGCCATTGGTTACGGTAGTTAAGCACCATACGTCCGCCGGCTTGCCTTTCGTCGCAAGCAGCAGTACCTGCCAAAGCAGGGTTGGTGTATATGGGGGCTGCGTAAAATTGCGTAAATTCAGGATCCTGTGCGTTTGCAGCAATAGCAGTAAGCATTAGTGCTATCACGGCAACAAAATTTTTAACGCTGTTAAACATTTTAAGTAAATATTGGGTCATATATATCGTATGTATCTTATGTGTGTAAAAACGTCATACTATACCTTTGCAATTATACGTTATTGCAACATCACATTTAACGCTTTATTTATAAAAAATATTGTTCAACTTGCAAGTTACAACATGAAGACTTTAAAAATACAGTTTTTGTTAATTTTTATTGCCCTTTTCTTGAGTTCTGCTCAAGCTCAGAAGGTATTTACCATTAGCCAAACTATAAACTGGCATGTGGTGAAACCCGCTGAAGGGCAAGAAGGTAAGCCTTACATAACCTTTGATAACGCAAGTTTGCAAAATGTTGCCTCGCCTACCCCATCGTATTCTCATATCTTTGAGTTGGATTACCCTGCAAAAGTATCGGCAGAACTGACGGCTTATGAAACTGCGCCGTTGTTGCCCGAAGAACTTGCGGCCATCAACCCTGCTGATGCACCTGATAAGTTTACCCCTACTATTTATTATTTAACACTCAACAGAAAACCGGCAGGTCGCTTGCTGTTCATTCCGTTGGTGGTAGATAATAGTACAGGCGAGGTAAAGAAAATCACATCATTTACTATAACGCTCACCGCTACACCTTCATTAGAAGCTACCACTGCGGCTGCTTATACCTGGGCGGAAAACTCAGTGCTGGCAAGCGGAAAATGGGCCAAGGTAACGGTTGCTAAGGAAGGCGTGCACAGGGTTACAGTTTCACAACTGGCCGATGCCGGGTTGGATGCAAACGGTGCTGACATTACTGCTGTTCGTTTATATGGTAACGGCGGCGGTATGCTCCCTCAGTCTAATTTGGGTACTAAAAACGATGATTTGGTTGAGAACCCAATTGAAGTAAAAGATTTTAATCAAAACGGAAAGTTTGACGGAAACGACTACCTGCTGTTTTATGCCGAAGGACCAAACGTATGGGAGTTTGACTATACTACATTAAAGTATAAACACCGCCCGCACAAATATGCTGACCGCAACTACTACTATATAACCGTGGGTGCTGCCGGCGGAAAAAGGATTGCCGACCAAGCTGAAGATGCAGGTACACCAACTAATACCTCTACAACCTGTGATGTGCTTTATTTTCAGGAAAAGGATTTAGAAAACCTTTTAGAATCAGGCAGGGAATGGTTTGGCGAAAAGTTTGATAAGGTACTTTCGTACGACTACTCGTTTGAAATACCCGACCTTGATATTGCCCAACCTGTAAAAATGCGTTCACAAGTTATCGGACGCACTCCCGTTAATATGTCGGTGTTTACCACTTGTAACGGTCAACCGGTATTGAATCACCTTATTGATGGTATTACCTTTAGCTACGAAGGCAACTATATTGATACTCCCGACACTACCGAAGGTTCATTTTTTGTAACCGGTAATACACTTAATCTTCGTTACTCGCTTAATAAACCTGCTCCTACTTGCACTGCATGGCTCAACTTTTTTGAGATTGCTGCACGCCGCCAAATGCGTTTTAACGGTGGAGGGCAAGTTATCATTCGTGACAATAAAAATATAGGCGGTGCTAACCTAACCGAGTTTGTTTTTGACGATAACGGTCAAAACATTTCTATCTGGGAAGTTACCTCACCCATAAATGCTCAACGACAAACCCACAGAAAAAACGGACAACAACGGCGTTTTACCTTAGAAACTAAGAAACTGCGCACGTTTGTTGCCTTTGACGATGCCACCCTTTTACGCCCCGAAGCCATAACTGCTGTTGAAAACCAAAACCTGCACGGGTTGCGCAATGTTGAAATGGTTATTGTTGCCCACCCTGACTTTTTAAAGGCTGCTGAAAAACTGGCTGAACACCACAAAGATTTTGACGGACTGAATACCGTGGTGGTAACTCCACAACAAGTGTATAATGAATTTTCATCGGGGAAGCAGGATGTGAGTGCTATCCGTAACTTTTTGAAAATGTTTTACGACCGTCCCGGCCAAACAGACAGTATCCGTTACTTATTAATGTTCGGTGATGCATCGTACGATTATAAAGACCGATTGGCAAAGAATACCAATTTTGTGCCCACCTACCAAAGCAGAAACATACACAGTCCTGTGTATTCATATTGTTCAGACGATTTCTTTACCCACATGGATGACAGCGAGGGTGAATGGGATGAAAATGGCGGGCCTGATGAAACCAGTGATATTGGAGTAGGAAGGTTCCCCGTACAAACGGCCGAGCAAGCCCAACAAATGGTTGATAAAGTAATACGCTACACCAACAACAAAAGCTTTGGCAGCTGGAGAAATGAAGTGTGTTTTATTGCCGATGATGAAGATGGTAACGAGCACTTTAAAGACGGTCAAACCTTTTCAGGCATTGTAGAAAAAGATTTTCGTAACTATAACACTGATAAGATATACTTAGATGCTTTTAAACAAGTATCTGTAGGAAACGGAACCCGCTACCCCGATGTAAACAAACAAATTACAAGAAGGGTAACCCAAGGGGCATTAACTGTTAATTACAACGGCCACGGTGGCGAGTTAGGCTTGGCCCACGAGCAAATTATAGATATACCTATGATTAATGCTTGGACCAACCCCTACAACATGCCTTTGTTTATTACTGCTACTTGCGAGTTTAGCCGTTTTGACGACCCGGGCAGAACATCGGCAGGAGAATTAGTGCTGCTAAACCCCAACGGTGGCGGTATTGCATTATTTACCACCGTTCGATTGGTTTACCAATACCCCAATCATATTCTTAATAGAGCTGTGTATGAAAAGAACATTTTTTCACTGCACAATGGACGCGTTCCCCGTTTAGGCGACGTGTTTAGAACCGCTAAAAACAAAGAGTTATCACTAAACAGCCGCAATTTTACATTGCTGGGCGACCCTGCTGTTACTTTGGCCTATCCTTCTCAAAAAGTAGTAACGACTGAAATTAACGGCACCCCTGCCAACGGCAGCGTTAGCGATACTGCTAAAGCCCTTTCAAAAGTTACTATTAAAGGTGAAGTACAGGACCACAACGGCAACCTATTAACCGATTTTAACGGCATCGTTTACCCCATCGTTTTTGACAAAGAAAGCAAATTGACAACTCTTGCCAACGACCCTACCAGTAACAAGCTACCCTTTGGTATGTATAAAAACATTATTTACAAAGGAAAAGCCAGTGTGAAAAACGGCGCGTTTGAGTTTAGCTTCATCGTTCCCCAAGACATTTCTTACAGCAAGGGTAGTTCTAAAATAAGCTACTACGCAAACACTTCAGATATTGATGCACACGGATATTACGACAGCCTTGTGGTAATTGGCACTGAACAGGGTGCTCCGGTTGATGTTAAAGGACCTACAGTACGATTGTTTATGAATGACACTACCTTCCGCTTTGGTGGTGAAACCAATGAAAGCCCTACCTTATTGGCTTTGGTTACCGACTTAAACGGAATTAATACCACAGGTAACGGTATAGGCCGTGATTTAACAGCTATATTGGATGGCGACCGTGGCTCTATGATGATTTTGAATGATTACTACCAAGCTACACTTGACAGCTACCAATCAGGCGAAATCCGCTATCCGTTAAGCGGACTGAGCGAAGGTTTGCACAGCATTAAAGTAAAAGTATGGGACGTTTACAATAACTCAGCAGAAGGATATACCGAGTTTGTGGTTGAAAACTCTGAAAAACTGGCTATCAAACGTTTGATGAACTACCCGAACCCCTTTACTGATAAAACCACCTTTTATTTTGAACACAACAAACAAGGTAAAGAGTTGACCGTTGATATAGAGATATACACTTTAAACGGACAATTATTAAAAAGCATGAATACGGTAATACCAAATGCAAGCGCCAATGTTGACGGGCTTGAGTGGGATATAGCCAATGATTATGGCAATAATATTTCACAAGGATTATACTTATTCAGGGTGAAAGTGCGTTGTGGAAACGATACCGTTGAACAAACAGAGAAAATGGTATTAATTAAATAAGATTGTAGGGCTAAATAATATATTTGCCAATTAGAATTTTTGTAGGAATGATTAAAAAACTAATCTCCGGAGCTTTGTTACTTGTGCTTGCTGCTCCGGCATTTGCTCAGGGCCAATTTACAAACCGTACTGTTATAACTACCACAGTACCCTTTTTGCTTATAAGTACTGATGCACGTTCGGGTGCATTGGGTGATGCGGGCGTTGCCCTCACCCCCGATGCAAACTCAACCCATTGGAACCCCTCTAAGTATGCTTTTATTCAAGACAAAGGTGGTGTATCAACAGGTGTTACCCCGTGGCTGCGCCAATTGGTAAACGACGTAAACTTCTTGTATTTTACAGGATATGGCCGTATTAACAGCCGAAGCACTATGGCTGCTTCATTGCGCTATTTTTCATTGGGTACTATCAACTTTACTGATATACAGGGTAACTCATTAGGTTCATTCAACCCCAATGAGTTTGCAGTAGATGTAACCTATGCCACCCAGCTTTCAAAATACTTCTCAATGGGTGTAACGGGTCGTTTTATCTACTCAAACCTTACAGGTGGCTTGCAACAAAGCGGTGCTACTTCAAACTCAGGTGTTGCAGGTGCGGCTGACGTATCGGCCTATTACAGGCGCAGTACCAAAATTGAAGGTAAAAAACTTGAGTACGCTTTTGGTGCCAACATTTCTAACATCGGTAACAAAATCACTTATTCAACCACTGCCAACCGTCAATTCATTCCTACAAACCTTAAAATAGGCGGTTATGCTAAGTACATTGTTGACGAACACAATGATGTAGGCTTTTTGCTTGACTTTAATAAATTGTTGATACCCAGCAACCCTGTATATGACCGTAACCCCAACGGTACTGCTAAAATAGGACCTGATGGCAAGCCCATCATCCTAAAAGGTAAAGACCCGAATGTGCCAGTTATTCAAGGTATGTTGCAATCATTTACCGATGCTCCAAACGGTTTTAAAGAAGAACTTCAAGAAATTAACATTGGTGCCGGTGTAGAATATTGGTACGATAAATTGTTGGCGGCCCGTATGGGTTTCTTTTACGAACACCCTGATAAGGGTAACCGTAAATACTTAACCTTTGGTGTGGGTATTAAATACAAGGTGTTTGGTATAGATGCAGCTTACCTTGCTCCAATACAACAACGCCACCCCTTACAAAACACACTTAGGTTTACCTTGCACTTTAACTTGGATGCCTTTAAATCTCAAAACAACACCGAAACCAAATAATGCTTCGGTTACCGTATAAAAAAAGCCCGAAAGAGAATCTCTTTCGGGCTTTTTCTTTTATAGTGCTTGGTTTATCCTCTCACAAAGGGATTGTATAACTTCTCCTCTCCTACCGTCGTCGGCTCCATGTGACCGGGGTACAACACCGTATCATCGGGCAGGGTGTATATTTTTGTTTTGATAGACTGCATTAGCGTTTGGGTATTACCACCCGGTAAATCAGTACGGCCAACACTGCGGTTAAAAATAACATCGCCCACAATTGCCTTTTTACTCGCTGCATCATAAAACACAATACTACCCACCGAGTGACCGGGGGCAAACAATACCTGCAGCTCTGTATTTCCAAACGTTACTATATCACCTTCCTCTAAAAATCCGGCAGGCTGCGGCGAAGGAGTTACCCGTACATTGTACATTGCCAAACCGTAATGGGGTGCTTGGGTTAACCAATCTATCTCGTATGGATGGCAATACAGCTCTAGTCCGTATTTTCTTGCCACAAAATCATTTCCCAAAATATGGTCGATATGGCAATGTGTATTAAGTAATTTAACAGGGGTAAGCTGCATTTCTTCAATAAACCCCGCAAGAGCCATTTCTTCTTCGGCGGTATAACATCCTGGGTCAACAATCACACACTCACCCGTTTCATCGTACAACACGTAGGTGTTCTCACCAAAAAAATTAAACGTAAAGTATTTTACCTTCATAAACAGGGTTCAAAAATAGTTGTTTCTGCTACAACCGTATGTCTATAAAATTGCGTTTACTACAACAATTTGCCCCCATAAACAGTTTATACTTATAAAATAAGTAAGTTTGCTATTAGCATGTCCATTCCTTTGCGAAGTATATATATATCTATTGTTTTATTCATCGCCTTCGGGTCTGCAAAGGCGCAAGGAGTAAATACCACTTTCGGTCAAAACCGCCTTCCGTTTAAAAACTTCGATTGGCAGGTACTTAGTACCGAAAACGTTGACGCCTTTTATTATCAAGGTGGGAAAAACCTTGCTGAATTTGCCCGCGAAACGGCAGAGGAAAACATCAGCGATATTGAAAACCTGTTCTCGTACCGTGTAGGCGGTAAGGTTGAAATTATTGTTTTTAACACCATTGAAGACCTGCGCCAAAGCAATACCGGACTACAAGAACAGTTATACAATGTGGGCGGCTACACCTATGTGGTAGATAATAAAGTGATTGCTTGGTACGACGGAACCCACGCCAATTTTGAGCAACAAATAAAACGCGGTATTGCCGAAATTATACTTAGTGAGATGATTTATGGCAACACTATACAAGAGCGGGTACAATCGTCAAGCTTATTGTTTTTGCCGTCGTGGTTTTTTAAAGGCTTAACGGCTTACGCAGCCAACCCTTGGGACACGGATATTGATAGCCGCGTTCGCGATGGTATTTTATCAGGTAAATACAAAAATTTTAACTGGCTGAGCGAGGAAGATGCTATTGTAGCAGGCCATAGTATTTGGAATTACATAGGCGATAAATACGGCGATAAATACATTTCTGAAATATTGCACTATACCCGCCTTAGCAAAGGCTATGAGGGTGCTTTTAATTTTGTATTGGGCATATCCGGCAGTGCATTGATAAACGATTGGCTGGCACATTACGAAAAGAAATATAAGGATAGTGAGAACGAACGCGAAGTGCCCCGCAAACTGCTGAACATTCCCGATAAGGTTTCAGGCTATCCCCATACCCAACTAAAAACACACCCCAACGGTAAAAGGGTGGCGTTTGTGATGAACAAAAACGGGTATTGGCAGGTGAAGATATACGATAAGCGGGATAAGAAAGAATCGACCATTTTTACAGGCGGTAAGCACGAAGGGTACCAGGTAATTAACTACAACTACCCTGTGCTTGCATGGGAACCCGGCGGAAAAAACATAGGGGTGCTTTATTACGAACGTGGCAAAACCCGCCTTGTGAAGATTGATGCCAATGAAAAAATAACCCAACGCTACGTTATCTCTGACAAGATAGACCAAGTGTTGAGCTATGACTTTGCGGATAATAATACGCTGCTGATTTCGGCCATTAAAAACGGTCAAACAGATTTGTATCTGTACGATTTAACCAGTGAAGCACTCACCCAACTGACGGATGATATTTTTGACGATTTATGGCCGCGTTTTAATGCTGACCAATCGCAGTTGATATTCAGCTCTAACCGTCCGTACGATACTTTATCGTTTAGTCCCAGCTTTTTGAAGGACGCTGATTACGAAGGCAGTTTTGATGTGTTTTTGTATAACTACACTACTAAAAACAACGTACTGAAACGCATTACCAATACCCCTGAGATAAACGAAATGCAACCCGTGTTTTACCTACCTGGTTTCTATTCGTTTGTGTCTGACATCAGTGGTATTTATAATGCCTATGCTTGTAAAGATACTGTGGTGTTTAAAGAAGGGCGCGCTTTTATAAAATACGCCAATGGCCGTATTGATACGTTGCACAGTAAAATATTACTCCCTACTGGCTCGTTGCAAAGTGTTATCATCAACGGCAAAACGTACTCAACTACGGATAGCACCATCGTATCGATTGACGCTGCCAATACGTTTGCCAATTCTTACCGGTATTATCCGCTTACCAACTACAAACGCAATATTTTAGGGCGCGACCTTGCCAGTACCGACGATGCTGAATACAACCTGCTAATGTTTAATGACCGCTATCAGATTTTTGAAACCAATATATCAGAAGAGGTTGAAGCCGATGCGGAATACATAAACATTGTACCCACGGGTTACAGGCTTGAAACGGAGATGAACTACTTTTACGGGGATATTCCTCCTGAAACATCTATTGTTGTCCCTCCCGAGAAGAAAGAAGAAGACATCGTAGTAGAGCAAGCCAATTTTACCATAGTGCCCAAAGACTCGGTTGATAAATTGCCGGTTGATACAGGAAAATACTTTTTCCAAACCCGTTTCCCTGCTGATTATATACTTAACCGCAAGGCCAAAAGCGGTAGTGCGCTGCAAGAAAATGCCGTAACAGGTAACTTTTTCACGGCCATGTTCCCAGATTACTATGTATCGCAGATTGACAACAGCATTTTACACACTTATTACCACCTGAATACCAACGGACAAGGGCCAAGTCCGTTTGCCAATATGAACCTTGTGTTCCAAGTTAAAACGGCCATTAGTGATTTATTGGGCAACCACCGTGTAAGTGCAGGGGTACGTTTTCCGTTCTCACTAACCGGAAGTGATTATTTTATTGACTACCAAAACCGCAAGCACCCTATTAATTGGGAGGCTTCGTTTTTCCGTCAATCGCGTAGGAACGACGGCCCTACTATCAGCCGCCAATTAATTAACGAAGGTCGTGTGGCCGCTAAACTGCCTTTTAACGAAACCGCCTCGCTGCGCTTGCACTTGCTGGGCAGGCAAGACCGTAACGTTGTGTTAGGTACTGATAGCGCTTCGCTAAGTACACCTGATTTTTATTACAACTGGATAGCTACCAAAGCAGAGTTAGTGTTTGACAACACTAAAAATATCGACATCAACCTGCCCTACGGTTCACGCTTTAAACTGTTTGGCGAGTTGTACCAAGGGGTTAGCGGCAATAACCGCCAAATGATAAACTTGGGGCTTGACTATCGCAAATACGTTAAACTTCATCACAAGATTATCTGGGCTACACGGTTTACGGCCAATGCCTCGGTAGGTGCTACCAAAATGCAGTATTACATAGGCGGTGTAGAAAACTGGCTAGGGCCTTCTTATAACAGTACTATTTCTCGCGGAAAAGGAAGCCAATACCTGTATCAAATGCAGGCCAACAGCTTGCGCGGGTTTATACAAAACATACGCAACGGCAGTAACTATGCGCTACTAAATACAGAAGTAAGAATTCCTGTAGCTGCCTATGTTACCCAAAAACCGGTACGTGCCGATTATTTACGTAATTTTATGATTGTGCCCTTTTTTGATTTGGGTACGGCATGGTACGGAACGTCACCGTTTAACGAACAGCCTTATAACACCCGTGTGGTTGACGGCGGAGCCTATGTAGTAACGCTTACCGATGCCGTGAGCCCAGTGGTGGCCAGTACCGGTTTGGGACTTCGCACCCGTTTGTTTGGTTATTATTTACGTCTTGATTTTGCTTGGGGTATAGAGAACGGAGTTGTAAAAGACCGCCTTACTCAATTTTCACTTGGTTATGATTTTTAATTGCATGAGGATACGCAACAATTTCTGAAAAGTTACTGTCTATCAAATAACAAATGGAAGCACATCATAAACTACCCGATTACGAACTTGAAGTTCAGTTTGAACAGTGCACATTACCCGCTGCACTTTTTACCCACGAAGCCCATATTCGCTTAGCGTGGATACACATCAACAAGTACGGTATGAATAGGGCCATTATTAACCTGTGTGCCCAAATTAAGAACTACGCCCGTTCATTGGGTCGTGAGGAGAAGTTTAACCAAACCCTTACAGTAGCCGCGGTAAAAACAGTAAACCATTTCATGCAAAAATCAGTATCAAACACCTTTCAGGAGTTTATTACTGAGTTCCCCGAATTGAAAAATAGGTTTAAATCATTGCTTGATGAACAATACGGCTTTGATGTTTTGAATACAGAAGAAGCCAAAGTGGAATTCTTAGAGCGTGATTTGCTTCCGCAAGAATAGCCTCTGTTTAAAACTTCAGGTGTTTCACCGTTATATTGTTATCCCTCAATTTCCGCAGCGAATCAACCCCTATTAACACATGCTCCTTGGCAAAATTTGCCGTAACCTTTTTATCGCTTTCAGCCGTTTTCACACCTTCGGGCACCATAGGTTGGTCGCTCACCAGTAATAAAGCTCCCGTAGGTATCTCGTTGGCAAAGCCTACACTAAACACCGTGGCAGTTTCCATATCAATAGCCATTGCACGCACCTTGGTAAGGTATTCTTTAAATTCCTCATCGTGTTCCCACACGCGACGGTTGGTGGTATACACCGTTCCCGTCCAGTAATCACGGTTAAAATCTCTAACAGTAGTGCTAATGGCCTTTTGCAAAGCAAATGCAGGCAAAGCAGGCACTTCCGGCGGAAAATAATCGTCAGATGTACCCTCGCCACGTATCGCCGCAATAGGCAATATCAAATCACCAATCTGGTTTTTCTTTTTCAACCCGCCGCACTTGCCCAAAAACAACACCGCTTTCGGGTCGATAGCACTCAGTAAGTCCATCACTGTAGCCGCATTCGGGCTGCCCATCCCAAAATTTATCATGGTAATATCTTCGGCAGTGGCCGTTTGCATGGGCTTGCCCTCCCCCATTATCTCCACCCCGAAATGAGCGGCAAACATCTCCACATACCCACTGAAATTGGTAAGCAAAATATATTCACCAAAATCTTTCAGTTCACTGCCCGTGTATCTGGGCAACCAATTCTCTACTATTTCCTGTTTGGTTTTCATTCCTGTATAATCTTAGTATACTTTAGTCAACATTAGATGCGCTATCACCTTTCAAACTTTACTAATGTACAGCTATTCTTTTCAACATTTATTGTACCATTAAACGTCGTATCAGGTCTTATACTGCCTGTTAATAGTTTAGCTTCATACTTATACTTCCCAACAGGTAAAGTAAAATTTGCACATCCGTTTGCATTGCAGTAATATGGGGCTGTTATGGGAATATAAGACATTGTTATCATTTGTGATTCTGAAACACCTTCTAATTTCACAACAACTCTAGAAGTCATTCCCCAAGTTTGATCATATATCCAAAAAGTCGCTTTGCCTTTATAGGTGCATGAGCTGTCATCACAATTAGCTTTACTGTTATAATTGTACGCCTCAACATCTGTGCAACCACAATTCTTTTCTTCTTTATTACATGAAGATGATAAAACAAACAAAATAGCTGCCGTATTTACAATACTTAAAAAACTTTTCAATTTAATCCTTGTCTTTTTTAATTGCATTATAAGGTATTCATTCTTTATTACAATACAACGAATATCAACTAATAACAGACATCCCTCATAAGTGTACACATAGAATTATTAGGTTCTAAAACCAAATTCATTCAGATAACTTCACTAAATTTCACGCGCAATATTGTTTAATTTTTAAACAAACCCGCTTTGTTTACTGTTAAATGTCAACTGAATTATGAATACCCAATTACCTCCTTTGGCAGAGCGGTTGCGCCCGCAAACGCTGGATGAATATACCGGACAGGAACACCTTGTAGGCGAAGGTGCTGTATTGCGCAAAGCCATTGAAAACGGAACTGTACCCTCACTGATTTTTTGGGGACCTCCGGGGGTGGGTAAAACCACGTTGGCACAACTGATTGCCAATTATATGGAGTTGCCGTTTTTTGCCCTTAGTGCCATCCAATCGGGGGTGAAGGAAGTGCGCGCTGTATTTGACCAAGCCGATACGGTGGGTAAAAGCATTTTATTTATTGACGAGATACACCGCTTTAACAAAGCCCAACAGGATGCTTTGCTGGCGGCGGTAGAACGGGGTAAAATAATACTGATGGGGGCTACCACTGAAAACCCATCGTTTGAGGTGATTTCGGCGTTACTATCAAGATGTCAGGTGTATATTCTGAAATCGTTGGGCGATAAAGAATTGGGCGAGATATTAAACCGAGCCATTGCTACCGATGAAGTGCTAAAGACACTGGAGATTGAGGTGCAGGAAACGGATGCTTTGTTTCATCTGAGCGGTGGCGACGGACGCAAGCTGTTGAATCTGCTGGAGCTTACCATTAACCAACAAACGGGTAACAAGCGAGTGTTGAATAACCAAGCGGTAATGGCGGCGGCGCAAAACAAAATGGCGATGTACGATAAAAGCGGGGAGCAGCACTACGATATTATTTCGGCGTTTATAAAATCGATGCGGGGCAGCGACCCGAACGGGGCTGTGTATTGGCTGGCACGTATGCTGGAAGGTGGCGAAGACCCTAAGTTTATTGCCCGCCGTATGGTAATTTTTGCCAGCGAAGATGTGGGCAATGCAAACCCCAATGCCTTGCTGCTGGCAAGCAGCACTTTCCAAGCAGTTACGCAGATTGGTATGCCTGAGGGACGTATTATCCTCTCGCAAACGGCGGTGTATTTGGCCAGTTCGGTTAAAAGCAATGCTTCGTATGTGGCTATTGGGGCAGCGGCTGAATTGGTGCGTAAAACGGGCGATTTACCCGTACCGCTTCATTTACGCAATGCTGTTACCAAGCTGATGAAGAATATTGGCTATGGAAAAGAGTACAAATATGCCCACGACTTTGACAACAGTTTTATTGAAATGGACTTTTTGCCTGAAGCCATTAACGGCACTAAACTATACGACCCCGGCAACAATGCCCGCGAAAACGAACTCCGCAAGTTTTTGAAAGACAGGTGGAAGGAGAAATACGGGTATTAGGGATTGGATACTGGGGATTGGGAATCTTAACTAACGACCAGTCTGAACCCCTTACGTTGGACATTTATAATGCTGATAGAAGCATCGGGTTTAAAGTAACCGCGCAAGCGGGTGATGTACACGTCCATACTGCGGGCAGTAAAGTAGCTGTCTTCTCCCCACAACTTCACAAGGGCCTTATGCCTTTCGAGCAACGTTTGTCCCTCGTTGCAAAGCAAGGTTAATAGTTCGGCTTCTTTCGGCGATAGATTAACAATGTTTCCAAAGCCCTGCAACTCGCGGGTTTGGGTATTAAACACAAAACCACCTATGGCTATTTCTCCGCTAACCTGTATGTCTTCTGAGGCTTTACGAGTACTCCTGCGTAATAAGGCTTTAATTTTCTGTAATAAAATCTCACTGTCAAACGGCTTGGTAATGTAATCATCCGCTCCCACTTCAAATCCGTTTAATACATCCGGTTTCATGCTTTTGGCTGTAATAAAAACTACGGGAACCACGCTGTCAAACCTCCGTATTTCCTGCACCAACGTAAAACCGTCTTTGTAGGGCATCATCACATCTACCAAGCAAATATCAAAACTGCCTGCCCTAAACGCAGAATACCCCTTTTCGCCGTTATCACACAGGGTAACGTTGTATTGGTGCATCTCTAAAAACGATTTCAGCACCGAACCGAAGTTCACATCGTCTTCAACCAACAATATGTGGGGGCTATTATTCATGTATTACAGGCAAGCTGATGGTTACTACAGTTCCTTTATTTTTTGTGCTTTCAAGGCTGATAGTGCCTTTATGCAACTGCACTATTTGCAAGGCATAACTTAGCCCCAACCCAAACCCTTTGGTGTTGTGTATGTTGCCGCTTTGGGCACGATAAAACTTATCAAACACACGTTTTTGCTCCTCTTTGCTCATGCCTATGCCTTCATCGCTTATGCTTATTACAACCTGCCCGTCTTGGTTTTTTGTGACTATGTGCAGCACAGGTTGCCCTTCTGAGTATTTCAGCGCATTATCTATTACATTGGCAAATACATTGGTAAGGTGCAACGCATCGGCCAATACATTGGGAATAGTAGCCGCAAAGTCTGTTTTAACAATAGCCTGCTTGGCTTTCAGTTGCAGTTCAAAATGTGCCTGCGCCTGCTCTAACAATGTATGAACGTTTAGTACCCGCAATGCCAATTTCACTTGCTGTTGCTCCAAAAGCGCCATTTGCAATATGGTTTCTACCTTTTGATTCATGTTCAGGCTTTCCTGCTTAATTATTGAAGCAAAATGCACCACTTGTTCGCTTCCGGTTTCTTTAAGCGCATCGGCGGCAAGCCCGATGGTTGCAATGGGGGTTTTGAACTCGTGGGTCATGTTATTGATAAAGTCGTTTTTTATCGTGCTGATTTTCTTTTGCTTTAGTATGGTGCGAATGGTTAGCCAAAAGGTTACCATAATAAACAACACAAAAACTGCTGAGTGGATAAGCACCCGCAACGACGACGACCACATTTTACGGTTTTTATCAGCCTGCGGTATTTGTACCAACAGTTCGTTGCGGTGCAGGGCAAGGCTGTTGGGAGACATAACAGTTTTATAAATATTAGGGGCATTCTTGTCAAAATTTTCTGAATGAAGCAGTAGTTCTCCGCTATGATTTTTTACGGCACACTCAAATCCTGTATTGATACCATTTTGTTCCAATGCTTCTTTTATGGTTGAATCAATGTTTTGTTGCTTCAAGCTCACAGCCGTATGCAGTGAATCAACGCTTAAATCTACCAAAATATCCCCTACAATACTATCAATGCGCTGTTCCCAACTTCTTACCTTGCTTAGGGTATCTAAATACACGATTTGGGTTTTGTGGGTAAGCTTATTATAGCCTGTATCCCTGCTAATACTTCTAATCTCAATAATAGAGTCGCTTTTAATAACGTTCATTTTTGCCGTATCCACCTTAAAGCCCTCGTTGGATGTATGGTGGTTAAATACTCGGTACACCTTCTGCTTTTCCATCTTAGCCACTACTTGTTTGAGCGCTTCGTTAACAGCATAGTCAAAATTCGATTCACCAATGGCTAATGAATTTCTTATCCAAATACCTTGTGAAAACAGCACCGCCAACACACACAAAAGGCTAAGAGTGATAATAATATTTATAGTACGTTGTTTCAATAAGGCAAAATTAGTATGCAGGTTTGCCTTTGCCATGCACTTTAACTTTTCATTAACAGGTTTTGTTAACTCTTTGGCTCTGCCGGGCTTGGTAGTTTTGAACTTGTAAAACACACTAAACTGTTACATAAAATGAAAACAAACACATTAGTAAAGGCATTGCTGCCCATGTTGCTGTTGGGCCATTGCGCTACCACGGTTGTTGCACAAACACCCGCTGAGAAAAAAGAAGAATACCGTATTAAAATTATGAAGGTTGAGGACGGTAAAACCTTTAGTATTGATACAGTTTTTTACAGCAAAGAGGATTTGCACAAGTTTCACGACCAACACATCAAACAACTATCGGAAGAAGGAAAATTGCCCGAAAAATTTACCTTTAAACTGGATGACACCGAAAACGGTAAAGACATTTTGATTATGCACGGTGATACCACCCAAGGAAAGGAAATAATGATTAAACGAGCTTTTCCGGGTGAAATGGGCAACGAGCCTTTTACTATTAAAATTGAGGGCGAAACATCTGAAGAACATAACGTAACAATTATCGGTGATGACACTTCTATTCAACACAATGTAATTATTAAGCGTATGCACACTGACAGCCTGCACGATGTATTGCAGTTGCTGCCAGAGGGCATTGACAGTAAAATGCTTGAAAGTGAGTTGAAAAACCTACCTAAAGGTGCTGAGGTACGTATGGTTAAAATTATTGCATTCATCAACCTTGAAGAGCCTACAAAAGAGGAGTTGAAAAAGAACAATAACGCCGAGATTAAAAAGGCTGCGAATGAAAAACAACTGACCGTGAACCAACTGAACGTGTACCCCAACCCAAGTAACGGCAAGTTTGCGTTGGATTTTGAACTGGCTGAAAAAGGTAAAACGCAACTGTTGGTTACCGACTTGCAAGGCAAAGAAATATATAAAGAGGAATTTGTGAACGAGGGTACAGGACTGCAAACCCGCCAATTGGATTTGAGCAACCAAGCAGGGGGTTTCTACTTGCTGAAAATTAAAAACGGCGATAAGTCGCTGGTGAAGAAAATCGTGCTTCAACACTCGGCAGAGTAAAGCCTACTCCTTACCTATAAAGCACAAAGACGCGAAACGTTAAACGTTTCGCGCCTTTATACTTTAAATATTTAATGAAGTTTTATTTCGCTTTTACCGACTCTGCGGCTTCGTGTTGTTTCTTCTCTTCAATCTTTTTAGGATTAAACTCATCACGCAGCCAGCTTTCCACCTCGGCATAGGTAAACGACATTTCAATTTTACCTACAGCATAAGCTGCCACTTCATACGGGTTGAAAAAGAATTTGATGCCATTTTCAGTGATGTAAAAGTTAGACGGTAAGGTGAACTTATTGTCTTTAAACCAAAAGCCTTGCTCCTCAAGATTACTCCCTGCGAGTAGCTGCATTTTTCGTAAAAACTTCTTTTCGGCCATTTTAGTAATGGCTGCCTGATAACCGGGTTTAAATACATCGGCAGCAGTCATACGTGCCCCTGTGCTTGGGTTAAAGTGATAATAGTTTACAAACTGATTAGGGTGTGCACCACCGGCAAAACTTTGCTCGTGGTGAGCCAACGTAAACATTCGCGGGGTGTTTTCATTTACAGTAAAGAAACGACTGTAGTACCATGCCGGAGTATAAGTTTCGCCACGGTTTGCACCCTCACGCTTGGCCTGTTCGTAGGCTTCATAATATGGAGCCAACAAGTCGTTGATGCCGTTTGCAGGCCTGTCACCAATCAACGGGCTGTATAATTTCTGACGGATAAAATTGTTTACCGAGTCGGATACTTGTCCGTGTAAACGAGCCTCAATTACAGGAAAGCTTGATTTAAAACTGGCACAATCAGCCGTATCGCTAACACAACCGTTAATGGTTTTATCAAACCCTTGCACCAAGTAAAATAGTGTATCCGAAGGCATCAAATCATGCATGGTTGAATCAGGGATTTTTTCGGCATTATCACCATGCGTAAGCCCTCCCTCGTGTCCTTTAGTCTCACAGGCGGCCATCACGGCCAGTGCTACCATTGTAGCCAGTAGTTGAATTTTGTTCATCAGGGATTTTGGATGTTTTTAGTTTTGCGCAACCCTCAAATGTTACTCCGCCAAATAGCACCTTGGCGTTAAATCGGCTTATTTTGCCTGTAGGGTTCTTACAAGGTTTTTCAGTAATTATTATTTGAATATCTTGGAAATTTTCGTTGACGGCACGGGTATAAAATATACGGCCAATTCCTGCCGAGTCGCGAGCTTCGGGCTGCGCTAATGAAAAGAACACCAACGTATCGTTGGGCATTTTAGCGGTAAACTTTATGTCTTGTCCAAAGGTCAACTCCCAGTTTTCGCCGTTGCAATCAAACACAGCATTACCGGTTTTTACTTTGCAAGCTTCTTTAGGGGCCTCGGTAAGAACAGCTACTACCTTTTTCACGTTCATCACGTTATCATACGATGCCTCCACCCCTACCGTAGACGGGGGTAATAAATCTCCTTCAAGGGTAACAAAAACTGGCTGGTAAGCCTCTTTGGTAACTCCATTTAATTGTTTGGCCAACTCGCCTGTGGCATCCTTCAGCCAATATTCTTTTCCAGTATTACAATCGGTAAAAGTGGTAAAACCCTCTTCCCAAACTGCATACCCATTAAATTGTTTTGCGGTTGATTTATTGCCTTGTTTACAACCAAAGGCCAATAAAATACAACTAGCCAGTATAAGGATATTCCTAAGCATAAAGGTTCAAAAATAATGTGTGCAACTACTAAAACCAATAACAAAAAAAGCAGGCTGTTTAGCCTGCTTTTTGGTTAGTAAAGACAGGTTTATTTCGAGTTAAAACCCATCTAACCATATTATTACTTTATTATCACCCCTGTAGCCTCAAACTCATATTCAACTTTGGGCTCGGTAATTTTAGCTATATCTTCTTTGCTTTTGCCTTCGTCTTCCGCAAGGTGTTTCAAACGCTCCACATCGGTTGTTTTGGTTCTTAAAACACCTTGTGCAATGGCAGTTTTACCGCTGGCATCTTTAGGAATAGAAAAAGAGTGGTCTTTGGTAATAATGCGTACATATTTATCGCTTCCCAAATCAAGGTTAAACCAGCAGCCTTTACTTTGGCACACTTTAGTAATAGTACCTGTTACTTTTCCTGTTTTCTCAGCTTCTGTTGCTGTAGCCATAAACTCAGCAATAGGGGTAGCAGCATCGGCAGTAACGCTTTGGTCGCCAAAAGTACCTGTACTGGGTAGTTTCTTTTCGCAAGCGGTAAATGCAGCAAGTGCAGCAAACAATATCAATATCTTTTTCATATGGGTTAAAAAATTAAATGGCGCAAAGGTACAAGATAGTACCTCCACGCCATTTTTGGTTAACTATTTTAGTAGATGGTTACTTTTTTACCACCTTTTACAAGATTAAGTTCTTTGATGATGTTGGTTGCACCGGCCAGTTTATCAATGGTAAACAATACATAGCGTATATCTACGCTAATAGTACGTTTGTAGCGGGTATCAAATACAATATCACCGCTCATTGCTTCCCAGTTACCGTCAAATGCCAAACCAATCAATTCACCTTTACCGTTCATTACAGGGCTACCGCTATTACCGCCGGTAATATCGTTATCAGTAATAAAGCAGGTAATCAATTCTCCGGTGGCTTTATCAGCATAGGCACCAAAGTCGTTGTTACGGTTTAGTTCCAACAATTTTGCAGGTACATCAAACTCGTCATCACCGGGTACATATTTCTCTTCAACACCGTCAAGAGTAGTAAAGTGCTTATACACTACCGCATCTTTTGCGGTATATCCTTTTACCGAACCATAGGTTAGGCGGAAAGTGCTGTTAGCATCAGGATAAAAGTTTCTGGTCGGGTCCATTGCCATCAAACCTTTAATGTACAATTCACCTTCTTTAGCTGTAGCGGCATTAAATGCATCAACACGGGCTTTGTAGTTTTTATCGTAGTTATCGTTAAATGCTTTTACCAGCTTGTAAGCAGGGTCGGCATTCAAAGCTTCCAACGTTGGGTTGGCTAAGTACGCGTTGATTTTATCTTGCGATACCATCATACTGTTTGCCATAACGCTGGCGGCATATTTAGTAAAGGCTTCATCAGCGCTAACACCGGGGTATTGAGCCAAAATCTCACCCAAAATAGCAGGGTGTTGGTCTTTAGGAATATCAGAGTAGAAGTAGCCCAACATTGCAGCCAATATGTTTTCTTCAACAGTTGGGTTGTATAGTTTAAAGATAGCTTCTGTGCGTTTTTTCAAACCATCAACGGCTTTAGTTTTTGCATCTTCTTTACCTTCGGCAAGGGCTTTATCCAAACTTGCAAAACCTGATGCTTGGTTAAGAATGATTGAACCCAAGATACCTTCACTCAAATAGGTGCGGTGTGTACAAATAGGCAAGTACTCAGCGTAGGCTTTATCAATGTTATTGAAGAGGTTAGCGTATTCGGCTTTACCTTCTGCCCATGTTTTAAACTTGGCTTCGTCGGCTTTCTTTTGGTCAACTACTTTAAGACGTTTGATTTGCTCGGTTTGGCCGATGAAGTATTTCCAGTAGTTAGCAATTTGAGCATAACGTGATGATAGTTGAATACGAACAGCAACGTCTTTGCTCATTTGTTGCTTCATCAATTCTAGCCTTTTTTCACGCAATTTCACAATGGCAGGGTTTACTTTATCAATTGCCATCTGGATACCCATTGCGGTTTCGTAACGGTTGGTGCGACCGGGGAAACCCATAATCATAGCGTAATCGCCTTCTTTAACACCATCCAATGAAATTGAAAGTGAGTATTTGGGTTTGTAGGGTACGTTCTCGGTTGAGTAATCAGCAGGTTTATTCTCTTTGTTGGCGTAGATACGGAACATTGAGTAATCACCGGTGTGACGCGGCCACATCCAGTTATCAGTATCACCACCAAATTTACCAATGTTTTGAGGGGGAGTTCCTACTAAACGAATATCGGTAAAGCGCTCCATTACATATAGTATGTATTGGTTGTTTTTAAAGATGTCTTTTACAAATGCTTCGTAGTGAGTACCATTGGTAGCCCTTTTAGCAATTGTATCGCTTAGTTCTTTAATTTTTCCGGCTTTTTGCTCATCGTTTAAGCCCATCAAAGCAGGCATTATTTGCGATGATACATCTTCCATACGCACCAATAGTGATACGCTAAGACCGGCGTTTTGTTTTTCTTCGGCTAGTGTTTTAGCCCAAAAGCCATTGTCTAAGATGTTATCTTGAACTGTACTGTGTGATTGTATGGCTCCGTATCCGCAGTGGTGGTTAGTAAGTACCAACCCTGTACCCGATACTATTTCACCTGTACAACCTCCGCCAAACCAAAGGATGGCATCTTTCAGGCTGGCTTTATTTACGTCATAAATCTGCTCTGGCTTAAGTTTCAAGCCCAGCTTTTTCATTTGGTCGTAATTGTATTTTTTTAGCAAAATGGGCAGCCACATTCCCTCGTCAGACGGTTCGAACGAGGCATTAGCAGCAAGCATGCTAAAGGCTAGGAATAAGGATAGTACTACTTTTTTTATCATGGTAATAATAAGTTAATGGGCGACAAAAATACAGTATGTATGGTTAGCCTCAAAAAAGCTAATCAAATTTCGGTGAAAAGGGGCTCTTCTTCGTTGTAAGTACCCAAAAACGACGGGTAAGCAATACCGCTGAGATTGTAAGTCCTATGGTGAGGCCATACCAAATACCCTCTACTCCCAAATCAAAGTTAAAGGCAAATACATAGGCCAAAGGCAAACCTACCGCCCAGTAAGCAAATAGTGTAACTACGGTTGGGTAACGCACATCGGTAACACCGCGCAATATGCCCAATGCAACGGCTTGTGCCCCGTCAGAAAACTGGAACAAAGCCGCTATAAGTAGTAACGATGATGCGTAGGCCATTACATCGGCTTGCTTGTTGAACAAGCCAGGCAAGGTTTGGTTAAATATCAAAAATATTGAGGCCGTTATTGCCATTGAGAAGGTAACCCATATAAGTGCCGAATAGCCTGCGCGTTTAATGGCTCCTAAATTTCTGTCGCTAAATGCAGTTCCAACACGTATCGCCCCTCCTGATGAAAGCCCGACTGAAATCATGTAGGATACAGCGGCTAAGTACAAGGCTACCTGATGGGCTGCTGACTGGTAGGGGCCTATCCAGGTAGTCATTACATTGGCGGCGGCAAAGGCTCCTACCTCAAAAAAGTATTGCAAGCCTGATGGCAAGCCAATTTTGAATATTTGTTTTAATTGTGGTGATGCAAGGTTAATTCCTTTAGGCATTACCCTGTATGCAGCCAATAGTTTAGAACGGAAAACGTACACCAATAGCGCTACAAATATGAAAACACGAGATATGACGGTGGCGTAACCTGCTCCGTTTAATTCCCATGCAGGGAAGCCCCAGTTTCCATAAATAAATAGCCAGTTCAGAAATATATTCATTACCACCCCTATTAAGGTAATTACCATAGCGGGTTTGGTGTAAGAAAGTCCGTCGGTAAAGTTTTTAACCGCCAACCCCGCCAACATAGGAAATGTGCCCAGTGTTATAATAAACAAATACTCACGCCCCATTTTCTGTATCAATTCCCCCTTTACAAACAACTCTATGTTATCAATCATCAATAACAAAACAACTGTAAGCAAAACGGTTATAAGAAACGAAGCTACAATGCTATACTTTAAATACCCTCCGCAAGCGGCTGTGTCATCCTTTGCTTTACTAATGGAAACTAATGTTGAAACAGCCATCATAATACCCACGCCAAGCACTGTAAACAAAAAATAAATAGCATTGCTTACACCTGCTGCCGCTACTGCCATTGCACCGTATCTTTCAGGCTCATTAGGATCGAATGCTGTGGATGTCATTGCTCCTACCATTGCATTATCAAACAACCCCATTAAAATATTACCCAGCTGACCTATAATAATAGGCAGACTGAGCAAAAAAGTTTGCCTGATATCGCTGCGGTATTGTTGCCAAAAGTTCTGCATGACCTGCCTTTGCTGAAAGGGCGGCGAAGTTACTTTTTTTGGTGGAAAATAGCAGGTTATAAATTTTTCATACGGGCAAGATTTGGAAAACCGCTAAAAATGGTTATTATTGCTTTACACTTAAAAATATTGTCTATGAAAAAGTTAATCAAATCAACACTAGTTTTGTTTGCTGCTTTAAGCATTGCTTCTTGTTCACTAACTGTTCCTGTTGCTGCTACTAGCAACGAAGTAGGTTCAAAAGTTGGTCGCGCTTCAGGTGCTTGTTACCTTGGAGTATTGTGTTTTGACGCTGACGCCAGCATTATGTCAGCAGCTAAAGACGGTGGTATTTCTAAAATATCTACTGTTGACTTCAAAACCTTTAACATTCTTAACCTTTACATCAAGTACGAATGTATCGTAACCGGTGAATAATTATTCCCAGTTATTACAAATACTAAAAAAGAGTAACAGCATTGTTACTCTTTTTTTATTTTGCCCATAAAACAAATATTGATGAAACTACTAAAACTGATAGCCCTTTTTGCCATTGTAGCTTTTGCTTCTTGCAAAACCAAAACCAAGATGAATTACGGAATGATTGGCTGCTACGTGCTTGATAGCGATGAAAAAGAAACCGGTGTAAGCAAAGAGGCCTTGAAGCTTTATGACAGCGTATTGCGGGTGAAGGATGTGCAATGCTATATTAATAAACTGACGGTTACTGATGAGGGCAAACGCTATTTCAGTTTTGTATTGGGTGATTTGCCGGATAAAATAGCTGAGAAAATAAAGGCTGACAGCTCAATAACTATTGTTAATCAACAAGTGAAAGAAATGGATAGCACGCAATACCACTGCTATAACATCCTAAAAACCAACGGACAAAACCTTGTTAAAATACATTTCAAGCAGAAGAATTTAACAAACTCGGTATTAGTAGATGCGGTGTTTGATAAAGTTGAAACCCGCGATGAGTTCTATAATAATGTTGACGCCTTTTTTAAACAAATGATTTGTGAAGATGAGAAGAAGAAATAAAATACTGTTATACCTCAGTATGGCTGCTTGTTTTTGGTATTCGTGCGGAGGATTGCGAGTAACCGGAAATGGTGGAAAGATAACAGAGTATGCAGAATCGTACTTTAAGGGCGAGGGCAAAATGCTTTTTTATATCAAGCCTATTGATTTCAAAACTGTCGATGGAGATAAACTAACTGCTGACTATACTTACATAAAGGGCGATACTGTAAAAAAAGATGTTGTGATTAACCTAAGCATTTACGGAGAGCCTCCATTTTCTGTGGCCGACTCTGTAACTGTGGTGTATAGCAACGGTATTACCTTTACTGATAATAGTATTAAACACCTGTTTAACGAAAACTTTAAGAGACACAAGTTTACCCGCCAAAGTATTGATATGCCCGGCGACAGACTTGCCGACTACTTCCAATCAAACGAGGTGAGCTTTATTGTTTATACGAAAGGAAAAGCGGTAGAATATAAAGGTGCTAAACAATGGAGAAAATCACACACTAAGATTTACCAGATAATTTTTTGGTAAGAATTATTTGCACCCTAGCCGCTTCATACCGGCTTTGGCTTTTTGCAAAATACTGTTTCGATACTCTTTGTTTTTATAGTCTGCGCATTGCTTGTAGCGATTGCAAGCGTTTCCGTATTCACCTTTGTCTTCGTGTATATTGCCCAATAACAAACAACTATTGGCCGCATAATACACCGTTAAATCTTTACCATCGGTCATTACTTTTTTGTACAACTCAATAGCAAGATCGGTTTTACCCATCTCGTGATACACCCTTGCTTTTCTGTAGTTATACTCCAGTTTTTGTTCAGCAGTTGAATATCTCGATTCGGTAACGCTATTTAGCGTAGCCAGTGCCTTATCATTATATCCGCCATCAAAAAACAACATACCTTTCAGCAAAACTTCATCGGTTGCTACACCGGCTTTTGCCTCTTTTTGTGCCCGTTTGTCCTCCTCAATCTCCTCGGCTCCATAGCGTGAAGCCATTGAACGGTAACGCTCGTAAGTGGCCGTTTCTTTCTTTAAAAAGTAAAACCACGAAAGGCGGATGTAAGCACTTTTAATATAATTCTGGCCGGGATGGAACGAAACATACATTTTGAAGTATTTATCCGCATCGGCATCGTTTCTGTACAGCTTTGCCTGCCCCATCAGATAGTCCAAATAATAAAACTTGTGGTATTCTTTTCCTGTAGGGCGTTTCTTTAAGGTTTCAATAGCCACATCCGTCTTCTTGCATTTAAGCGCAATGTTTGCCCGCAAATAGCAATTCAACAGGTTGGTTTGATAGTCGTTGGTGTTTTTCTCAACCAATACCCATGCCTCTTGCGGTTTCTTTAACACAAACATTTGAAGGTACACATAAATAAACAGTGCTTCCTGCTTTTGCAAAGGCAAATAATCCAGTTTGGCGGTACTTTTTATGATGGTCTCAATTTTTGCAATTCCACTGCTTATATCCCCATCAAGCCCCACGATGTTTGCCATCCATTGATAGTTTTCAGGGATAGTTCCCACAATGGTTTCAAGCATGCCCATTGTTTTTTTGTTGGGCAAAAAATCAGGGTACTTTTTAATATTCTCCTCAAGTATTTTATATGCCTCACGTATTTCTGTAGCGGCTTTAAAATACTCACCAAAACGTAAACGGTGTGTTGCCCAATGTACATAAACTTCGGCGCGACTGTAATTGTACCAAGGTGAGTTTTTATCCCCCTTCTCTAAAGCCGTTAAACGTGCTGAGAAGTTGGGCACCAGTTTATCATATTCGGCTTTGTTTTCGTTAATCAGTATCTTAAAAAAGTCAACATAGTCTTCGCCCAAAATCACTAACGTGTTATTAGGATTCGCTGCCTTTTCTTTGGCAAGTATTGCACTACCGCTTTCCAATTTCAGCGACAGAATTTCTTTCATTGCCGCCTGATAGTTAGCGCTATAGTCAAAACCGGCATACAAACCACGGCTGGTGGTTATGAGTAAAGCTATAAAAACAAAAAGGCTTTTGGCAGCAGTTGCCAAAAGCCTTTTGTGTATGTTGTTGTGTATCGCTGTCATATGGTTTTAGGCCATAAAACGCTCTACCATTTCTTCCTCTTCTTCTTTGTGCGAATCAACCAAAATACGTCCGCAGTGTTCGCAAATGATAATGCGTTTGTGCTGGCGGATGTCAGACTGCATTTGCAAAGGAATAGTACCGAAGCAACCGCTGCAAGAGTTACGGATAACTGTAGCTACGGCAATACCGTTCTTTACAGATCCGCGGATACGGTTGTAAGCAAACAGCAAACGCTCTTCGATATCTTTTTCAGCTTTGTTGCGGGTTTTCATCAACTCTTGCTCTTCTTTCTCAGTCTCGCCCACAATGTTGTTCAACTCTTTCTTTTTGTTTTCAAGGTCAATACGACGACCTTCCAACTCAGTAGTAGAAGAAGCAATTATCTCCTTTTTAAGATCTATCGAACGCTTCGCTTCGTTGATACGCTTTTCAGCCGCTTGGATTTCAAGACCTTGGATTTCAATTTCTTTGTTCAATGCGTCAAACTCACGGTTGTTTTTCACATTGGTAAGCTGCCCTTCGTATTTCTTAATGAAGGTTTGGGCATCTTTAATTTTGTTTTTGTTGGCCTGAATGTTCTCTTCAAACTCTTCTATCTCAGCATTAAATTTCTGAATACGAGTTTCAAGGCCGGTAATATCGTCCTCAAGGTCAGCAACTTCCATTGGCAACTCCCCGCGAACTGATTTAATTTTATCAATCTGCGAATCAATTTGCTGCAATGTGTGCAGAGCCTTCAGTTTTTCTTCAATGGTAGCTTCCATCTATTTATAATAGTTTACTGGGTTTGTATTTACTTGCGTAAAAAGAACCGCAAAAGTAGTGAATTTTTTATTTAAAATCTCGCCTAAAAGTTCAATTGTGTATTGCTCGCTTTCATAATGGCCTATATCGGCAATCATAATGCGGCCTTCAGCATCAAAAAACTGGTGGTATTTAAAGTCGGCAGTAACTAATACATCGGCCTTTTGTGCCATTGCATCGCGTAACAAAAAACTACCCGACCCGCCACACACTGCCACTGTTTTTATTTTTTTTGCATACGATGTATAACGTATTCCGTCGGCTTTCATTGTGTTTTTCAGATGTTCTAAAAAAACGTTGGCATCCATCTCATCGGACAATGAGCCTATAATGCCCGCTCCCGTTTGCGGATGTTTGTTTTTAAGTGCATACACGTCGTACGCCACTTCTTCATAAGGGTGTGCCGCCAATAAAGCCGCTACCACACTATTTTGTGCCCATGCAGGAAAAACAGTCTCTATCCGCACTTCGTTTTCTTTGTGCAGCTCGCCCACCTTGCCCACAAATGGGTCTGCGCCATCATTCCCCCTAAACGTACCTATTCCATCACTGTTAAAACTGCATTGGTCGTAGTTGCCAATCACTCCTGCACCTGCTTCAAATATTGCCTGTCTCAACGCATCGGCTTGTGCAGTGGGACAATACGTTACCAATTTACAAAGTATTTCACCTTTGGGTGATAGTATGCGGGTATTCTTCAATCCCAATTTCTCAGCAATTTTTCCGTTCACACCACTTTTCAGCACATTATCAAGATTGGTGTGTATAGCATATAAGGCTATGTTGTTTTGTATCGCTTTTATTACCACCCGCTCAATGTAATTGGCGCCGGTAATCTTTTTTAACCCGCTAAAAACAATGGGGTGGTGAGAAACAATCAAATTGCAGCCTTTTTCTATAGCCTCCTGCACCACTTCTTCGGTACAATCAAGGCTTATTAAAATGCCTTTTACGGGTGTTTGCCTATCCCCTACTATCAAGCCGCTGTTATCGTAGCTTTCTTGCAAAGCCAGCGGAGCTATTGTTTCAAGGTATTGTGTAATGTCTTTTATCTGCACAAGGCAAAGTTATGTTTTCAAGAAACAGTTTGCTTATTTTAAAACAAAGGAAATTACCTAACAATATCTGTCCGCGCTTTAATTTTATCATAAGATCATCAAGTCTGAATATAAAATTAAGACCTTTTGAGTGTATCGTTCCGAATGGTTTAAAACCATTCGGAACGATACATTTTACTAAAGGCGGGCTTTATGCCCGTCGGACGGCAGGTATAAAACCTGCCGCTTATGAAAAGCAAAGGATTAAACTCTTCATTAACTGATAACAACCTTTATTTGATAGAAGGTTTTGCCCCGCTTACCGAAAGAGATTTTTACCCCTTGTACATTCCCCCCCAAATCCTACCTTTGCGCCTCGATTAGAAAAGACCAATGGATAGAAATTCGATAATAGGTTTATCGCTGATAATGGTAATTATGGTAGGGTATTTTTTCCTTACCCGCGATAATGTTGGCGAAATTGAAGCCGCCCGCAAAAAACAAGACAGCATTGCACAAATACAACGTGTTGCTGATTCTACTGCAAAAGCAACCGCTGCCACTGCTGTTGCCGCTGATACCGTTCAACGTAACGACAGCACTGATACTGCATCAGTTGTTAAACAAGGTCCCGTAGGTACTTTTGGCCGTTTTGCCGAGGGCACCAAAGAACTTGTAACCATTGAAAACGAACTGATTAAAGTACAGCTTTCTACCAAAGGCGGTCACCCTCAATCAGTAGAGTTAAAAAACTATAAGCGCGCAAAACACGAAGGTGTTGAAACCCAAGAGCCGTTAATTCTGTTCGAAAACAACGATGCTAAGTTTAACATCCGTTTTGTTTCGGCTGACGGATTTAGCGATTCGACTTCGAGGTTGTATTTTACCCCATCGGCTAAAAACGTAACCGTAAAAGGCGATTCGAGCATCCTTTCACTAAAAATAGCCTTTTCTGAAACTCAATACCTTGAACAGGTATATTGGTTGAAACCCAATAGCTACGAGTTGTTTTATACTGTGAAGATGGTAGGGATTAAAAACTACCTATCAAATACACAGCGTTTTATGCAAATGGATTGGCAGGTTAGTATGCCTTTGCAAGAGCACGCTTTAAAAGCTGAAAAAGAAGCCTCAACTGTTTATTACAGGGGCTTGGATAAAGAGGTGGATTACATTTCTGAAACCAAGTATGAGCAGCAAAAACCTGCGGGTGGTTTAGAGTGGGTTTCATTCAAGCAAAAGTTCTTTAATACTACGCTTATATCACTTTCTCCCGAAGGTTTCAGCGGTGCTACTATTGAAAGCGAAGACATAGCCAACCCTTACTATGTGAAAACATTGAAGGCCAGCACCATACTTGCTAATGTTACCGAAGAGAATCAAGCGGTGAACATGAAGTTCTACTTCGGTCCTAACAAATATGAGGAGTTGAAGAAACTTGACCTTGGAATGGATAAGTTGGTACAGTTGGGCTGGGGTATTTTCGGTTGGATAAACAAGGGCATGATTTTGCCGATATTCAAGTACCTGAACAAGGTAACGGGTAATTACGGTATCATTATTTTGTTAATGACCTTGATTATCAAAGCCCTGTTGTTTGGTTTGGTGTACCGCTCTTATATCTCATCGGCTAAGATGCGTATTTTGAAGCCTGAGATTGACGAACTGAAAGCCAAACACGGCGACAACTTGCAAAAGATACAACAAGAGCAAATGGCATTGTTTAAACGTGCAGGCGTATCTCCTTTGGGCGGTTGCTTACCGTTGCTGTTACAAATGCCTTTCCTTATTGCCATGTTCCAGTTCTTCCCTAATTCTATCGAGCTAAGGCAACAAAGCTTCTTGTGGGCGTTTGACTTGAGTACTTACGATAGCATTTTGGATTTTGGTAAGATTCCTTTGATATATGACATTTACGGCGACCACGTGAGCTTGTTTACCCTGCTGATGACGGTTTCTACCCTTATCTACACCATGCTGAATAACCAGCTTACAGGTGTTACAGGGCAAATGAAGTACATCGGTTATATTATGCCTATTTTCTTCCTTGGGTTCTTTAACAACTACGCAGCAGGCTTAACTTACTATTACTTCTTAACCAACATGGTTTCTATTGCACAGCAGTTTATTATCCGTCGTTTTGTAGATGAAGATGCTCTTCACCGCAAAATTCAGGAGAATAAAAAGAAACCTGTTAAGAAATCAGCCTTCCAGCAACGTTTGGAAGACATGGCTAAAAAACGTGGTATTAACCCTAACAAATAATAGTACAATGCTGAAAACCTCGTTAGGACGATTGAGATTAATAGGATTTGCCGAAGGTATATCGCTAATACTATTAATGTTTGTTGCAATGCCGCTGAAATATGCAATGGGTATGCCGCAAGCAGTAGAAGTAGTTGGTATGGCACACGGTATTTTATTTATTCTGTATGTATTGGCAGCAATACAAGTAAGTATTGATTATAGCTGGAACGCCAGAAAGGTTATCATTACATTATTGGCTTCGATATTTCCTTTCGGAACGTTTTATGCCGATGCGAAAATTTTTAAAGCGGAGGCCCAATAATTAATGAAAGCCCTTGTACTTAAACCCAAAAAAGAGCGTGCGGTAATCAACCGCCACCCTTGGCTGTTTACAGGGGCTGTGCAGCATACTCCTGCTGCCGAAAACGGAGAAATTATTGAAATACGCAGCAACGATAACAGCTTGCTTGGCTATGGTTTTTTTAACCCTAACAGCCAGATATGCTGCCGTATTTTTGAATTTACGCAAAACCCCGTTGAGATTGACGAGGCGTATTGGCAAGCCAAAATTGAACGGGCTTACCAAATGCGCCAAAGCATTGTTGATTTTAGCAACACCAACTGCTACCGCTTACTGCACGCCGAAGGCGACTTCTTTCCCGGTATTATTGCCGATGTGTATGGTAATGTAGTGGTGGCTCAAATACTGATAAAGGGTACCGAAAAGCTAATACCTGTTATTGAGGCTGAGTTCCGCCGTTTAGGGTTTAAGCATATTTACCTGAAAACCAAAAACAGCTCGCAAGTGCTTGAAGGGATTGGGGCGCAAGACTGGTTGGGCGAATCTATTGAAATGCCCTTAGACGTTATTGAAAACGGACAAAAGTTTAAGGTGAATGTAGAAACCGGACAAAAAACAGGTTTCTTTATCGACCAACGCGATAACCGCCAACTACTAAAAACGCTTTCGCAGGGTAAAAGCATACTGAACACTTTTAGCTACACAGGAGGCTTTAGCGTATATGCGTTGGCCGGTGGAGCTACACAGGTACACTCGGTAGATATTTCGAAAGATGCGATTGCACAGTGCGAAGAAAACGTACTACTGAATGGTTACGAAAGCCGCCACCAAGCCATTGCACAAGATTGTTTTGATTACTTAAAACAAACTCGCGAAGAATATGATATAATGGTGCTTGACCCGCCTGCGTTTGCCAAAAACGCACGTTCAGTGCCTAATGCTACAAGGGGTTACAAAGAGTTGAACATGGTAGCGATGAAGAAAATAAAACCCGGTGGGTTGATTTTTACTTTCTCGTGCTCACAAAACATTGATAAAACCTTGTTTCAAAAAATCGTGTTCGGGGCTGCGGCTGATGCCCGTCGTAATGTGCGCATTTTGAAACACCTTACCCAACCGCCCGATCACCCTGTAAACATCTTCCATCCCGAAGGAGAATACCTGAAGGGGCTGCTGCTGTGGGTAGAGTAGGTGTATTTTTCATTCAACATTTATTTTTTTTACAATGTTGATACCCTCCCTAATCCCTAATCCCTCAACCACTAATCATCAAGCACCAATTTTTTACTAATCCACAAATCCACAGTAAGTTTTTTACCCAAGCATTATTAATACTCTAACTTTGTGGTGTGATAGTACGGTTTCTTTATAAATACCGCTATTTGGTAGTAGTAGGCACTTTTGTGGTGTGGATGAGTTTTTTTGACAAAAACAACTGGTGGGATGTTTGGCGTTTGCAACGCACCTACAACGAAGCTATTGAAGAGCGTGATTACTACCGCGAGCAGGCTGATATTGCCCGCAGCGAGTACAACGCACTATTTACCCACCCCGATAGTCTTGAAAAATTTGCACGTGAAAAGTACTTGATGAAAAAAGACAACGAAGACGTGTTTGTGATTATTAAAGAGGACAAATAGTTCCTTACTCTTCCCTAAAAAGATTTAGCGTGCCTTTGTAGGTGTTTTTGCCTTCCAGCCCTACAATCTCGTATTCAAACACTACAAAATACACCCCTGATGGGCACAGACTGCCTGTTATAAAGTGTTTACCATCCCAGTTAAGGCCGTCTAAGTTTCCTTCACCGTCTTCAAAACCTTCAAACACCTTCTCGCCCCAACGGTTAAAGATGTTTAGGTGATAATAGCCCGCTAAGTAAATATCAATATCAAAACGTAAGTTGGTGGTATCATTTCCCTGCGGCGAAAAAGCATTGGGAATAAACAATCTGGGCAGGTAATTATTGCTTACTTGCTTGCATACGGTATCTACGCACTCTTCTTTATTATAAGCTCGCAAACACACAGTAAACGTGCCCAAACTGGTTTTGTAATTGTGAGAGGGGTCTTTAAGCGTTGATTTATTATCATTACCAGAAGCCGGATGTCCGAAGTCCCACTCGTACCGCACTGCATTGGTTGATTTATTGGTGAAATGAAATACCGGCTCTTTTGAGTTGGGATTAATGTCAAAATCAGCTTCAATGGGTATTACCGTAATGTCTTTAAACGTATCAGCAATACACAAACGTTCCCACTGATTAGGGGCATACGTTGGTTTAAAGTCAATCCTGAAATTACCTGCATCGGGATAGATGTACACAAACGTTTCCGTATCGGTAAATACGCTATCCCCATTGCCCATCCACCAACGGAAATCATCGTACCGCGATGCTGATACGCTTTTTATGATTGCAGGATTGTTTTGACAAATGGTATCGGGTATATCCATCCCCACGGGATAATTGGGTATCACCACCACCTTTTTCACCAAAGGAGTATCGGGGTAGGTAGCCGAGCAGAAATAAGTATTACCCGTATTAGGATTATAAATGCTATCCGCACCGAACAGCTTAATGTAATAAGTGCCGGGCGGGGTATAGGTAAACTTAATGTTTGAATCCTTATCAGTATTTATAGTTGTGTTGGCAGGGTCACCCATGCTCCAAATCCAAGTTTTTACCCGCTTTGAAGTATTGTCTAATTCTATCTTCAACGGGTCGCAACCCACCGAATCGGAAATAATCTCAAAATACGGAACCGGCCCATCGATATAAATGGTTTTATAGGCAGTGTCCCTACATCCTGCCGCAGATTTTACCGCTACAGAAACAACTTTTTGTCCGTACGAACTGTAAAAATGGTAAGGGTCTTTCAGGTAGCTGGGGGTTTTAAAATCGCCAAACTCCCAATGCCAGCCCACCACCACATCACCGGGTATTTGCGGACTACCGAATGAGGAATCGTAAAACCGTATGATATTATCGTTGCAATAAAAAGTATCCCGCATACTGCGTATGTATGCATCGGCTTTTACAGCCCGTATATAAAATGTAAAAGTATCACGGCAAGCGGTACTGTCTTCAGTAGCCATTCGCACACGGTAAGTACCTTCATTGGCAAACACCACTTTTGTTTCAGGCTTTTTGGTAACAAAGCCTTTACCGTCGTCAAAATCCCAAAACAGTTTTTCTTTATTTGGCTGAGCCAACCGTGAACTGTCTTTCCAAAACGGATGGGCATTGTCAAAATAAGAAACGTATTCTTTCAGTTCCACAGAGTCTCCTGCACATACAATACTGTCGTAATCCACAAAATTGTCATACCCCAGCCCAATCAACATATACTCAAGCTCCGAACAACCTTTGCTATTTGTCATGGTGAGTATTACAGTGTACAAGCCATTCTTACGGTAAGTATGGTATCTCACAGGAATTATTGAGTCGCCCGGATTTAGTACCAAACTATCGGCAGTACTATCCCCCCACTCCCATTTCATTTTATGCACCCCATACTGCACGGTATCTTCGGGTCTAACCGTAAAATTAAAAGGTGAACACCCTCTATCGTCATAATATCCTACCTTGGGGTTAGGTATTGCCGCCATATTAAATTTATGGTGGTACCATACTGTGTCTTCACAAGTTTTTCCTTTAATCGTCAGCGTATCAAAGCACGATTTTGATACTGTAGGGTTTCCGTTTTGCACCACAAAACCAATGGTAACATCACCAGTAGGATTGCCCGTGTAAGTGTACCTGAATTGTGGGGGGGGATTAGGCGTTACTTTTGAAAACAAGTCTTTGCCTCTTGCTGAGTCGAAATTGAGATACATATTCCAGGCTTGGTTACAACTCAACCCCGAAATTAAAAAACTCACTACCCGTTCGCTGTTTATCCCACCAATATCGGTACAGTATTCCGAAACCTGCTCAACCACTTTCAAGCTGTCCAACGGGGGCATACCCAACATTACCAGATTAGAACCTGTACTTTCACACCCCGTTACTGTGTCAACAATATATAATGATGGCGTAAAACACGCATACGATTTACTTGTATCCGTAAAGCCATACAAGTGCTTACCGTTATTATCCACTGAAAAACGGCAGTTACGGTTGGTATTTATTCCGTTTTTCGTATCCGTTGTGCACGCCTCACCATGTCCGTAATCCCATATCTGTTTATAGTTGTATGATTGATAATAACAACTGCTATTGCAGAAATAAGTAGTATCACCTGCATCGCACAAACGATTGTTTAAGGGAAGTAATCCTGCACTGGGGCAACGCACAACTACTGAATCATAACCGTTTTGCTGGCAGTTATCTACCAGTATATTCAGTTTAATATAAAACTTACCGGGAGTTGTGAAGCTAACATCAATGGGGTTGTTTAAACCCGTCATCGGGCGCTCTATATTGGTAGCCGAATCTTTAATGAACCAACGGTACAAGGCCCCGTTATTGGTGGTATCATTTAAAAACTGGCCCATGGTACCCAAACATACCGAATCAGGTATTTTGAGCTTAAAGTTAATTTTGGGCTTGGTGATGTTTATGGTGGTGAAGGCAGTATCAGAACAACCGCTTTTATGTTTTACTATCAGTTTGGCGGTGTAATTACCGCTATTGGGATACACATGGCAAACCGAATCATAATTTACCATATTGTTGTTGGTATTACCGTCGCCAAAATCCCACATATAACTGCTTACGTTTGCAGTATCCTTTGGCTTGGTTTTATTGGTAAAACACACGGTAAACTTACAATCTGAAGGGTTTACGGTTAAATCATACGCCATGTCGGCATCGTAATCGGGCTGCACCGTAATTTTTTGTGAACTCTTGGCAATACATCCCTTATCGTCGGTAGTTTCCATAATAAGGGTATAAGTGCCTGTTTGAAGATATGTGTGACACAATACCTTTTGAGCCGAGGGGTTTGTTGAATTATCTCCTGCCCCGTCGTCCCACAAAAACACCCGCTGAGCAATAGGATTACCCGTAGCCCCCGGTGTTGAGTTATCAGTAATACAGACATTGTTTTTAGAGAAACAAAATGAACTGTTACCGTTTACCGAAAAATTACTGATGGGCTTGGGATGGATAATGATGTTGTGTGTAGCGGTGCACTTGGTTCCGTTTTGAAGTGTAACAATAGCCGTTACTGTGTATGCTTTTGCCACATTGTATTTGTAACCGGGTGCCGATTGGGTGGAGGTATTACCATCGCCAAAATCCCATTGGGTGGCGGTGATGGTTTGCCCTGAGCTTACTTTAAAACTTATTAAATCATCCAAACAACCGTTAGAGAGGGCGTTAATACTGCATTGTGCATGTAACTGTAGCGGTACTACTGTAAATAAACAAAAAACAAATAATATATAAGATTTAAGGGTCAAAAAAGGTTGTTTACTATACTAAACGCAATTTATAGGAAAACCGTTGCCACACGAAGGGCTTTTGTATAAAATTAATGTAGTTTTACATTTCAAGACTCCAACAAATTAAGGGTTAAACCGTTTCCAGCTATCTTCATAATAGTGCAGCAGTGCATGGTTATCCAATGTGTTTACTTCGGTTTTAATACGGTCAACATCGTTTTCAAAAACAAACATTGAGGGTATGGTAGCAGCATTTAAATACTGTAGTGGCTTACTCCATTTTTTTGTCGAAAATTTTTGAGCAATGTGTTTTGCAATACTATCGCTTGGTACAACAGTTTCCATTTGCTGAGGCAGGTTATATGCCATTTGAAAACCCCACATACCAAACGAGGGAACTTGGGTATGATAAGCCACTACTTGTTTAAACACCTGCCCCATTGTGTTGTGTATGCACCAAAAAGGCTTGGTGGCAAAAAACGGCGAGGTGGCTTGTGTAACTACCACCCCTCCCACTGCTAACGATTGACGTACCAATTCATAAAACTCCCTTGAATATAACTTACTAAGACCCGGGTCGTGCGGGTCGGGTAAGTCAATCAGCACCACATCGTACCTTGTATTACTGTTCTTAATAAAGTTAAACGCATCATCGTTTACGATGGTTACAGCAGGATTTTTAAGTGCATTTTGATTAATGCCTGTAATTAGCGGATGGCTTGCGCATATATCGGTTACAGCCTTGTCTAAATCTACAATAGTAATTTTACATCCGCTGTAATGTTGTAATAAATCGCGGGCGGCCAGCCCATCGCCGGCACCCAGCAATAACACGTTTTTAGTCCCTTCTCCTGCCAATAGCATGGGTATGTGCACCAAAGGCTCGTGGTATCGGTATTCATCAACCGATGAAAATTGCAAGTTACCGTTAAGGAACAACCGTATATCGTCCTTCCAGCGGGTAAGTACTATCTTTTGATAAGGTGATTGTGAAGTGTAGATAATCTCATCTTGGTACACAAATTTTTCAAAAAATCCGGTGATGTTTACCGCGGCTGCAAAACCACCCAACAGGGCAATAAACACAGCTACAGTTGCCATAATTTTTCGCCCCCATTTTTGTACTTCACGCCTGAAAATAAATAATGAATACGCTGCAACGGCTAAGTTTAATAAGCCCACTACAAAAGAGGTTTTCATTACACCCAAATAAGGCAGTAACAAAAACGGAAATACCAACGATGCCAGCAAAGCACCCAAATAATCGAACGAGAGCACATTGGCAATGGTATTGCGCAGGTTTTTGTAACTGCGAAGTATGCGGGTGAGTAGCGGGATTTCTAACCCTATAAGCGTACCTAAAAGTATGATAAGACCAATGGCTATGAGGTAATAATTTTGAGTGAGAGTGTAGGCTGCATTGAGTATGAGTGCGGATAAACCGCCCAGCAACGCCAGCCAAATTTCTATAACTATGAAACGCTCTAACAAGCGGGTAGTGATAAACCTTGACAGGTATGCCCCCAAACCCATTGAGGAAAGAAATACACCGATGGTAATTGAAAACTGCAGGATGCTGCTGCCCCAAAAGTAGCTGGAAAGGGTGCTTATCAGCAATTCATACAAGATGGCACAGGCGGATATTACCAGTATGGATGCCAACAGTACGGGTACGTGCTTATCACTTATAGTGTTTTTATTTTCCGCCACTTCCATTACCGTCTCCCGAAAAATAACGTGACCGTATGCTTGACCGAGTTGTTCTTGTAGGGCAATTACCCCATGCATCGCGTTGCTCAGGCGGACAGTTTTGAGCTTCTTTTATTACGCTTTTGTTAGTAACTGTTGGTATGCCCCAACCCCTGCTTGATGCCCAAAAAACAGTTGAGAATATTACCACACCAAAGAAGGCAAGTATGTATTTTGAATACTTTAACATTATAAGTAACTGAAAAGTAAAATTATAATAATAACCCCCACTACGCCCCAAAAAACCTGAGCATGTTCGGTTGAAAAAAAGCCTACTGATTTTTTAAAGTACTTGTACATGTACCAAGCCTCTAACTGCATACAAATAAACCCAAGCAGCAAACATATTCCAAACCCAAATATGTAGTAACGTAGCACATGGGTTTTGTTTAGTTGTACATTTAAATTACCCGAAATGCTATTATTGGCAATGGAGGTATTTGCGTAAGTTATCAAAAGACGGTATACTCCCCCTTGGTCAAGCCTTAACAGCAGGGTCGCCTCCTTTTCACTTTCTGTCCAAGCGCCTTCATCATCATACCCTGTTTCAATAAAAAAATCGGTGTCAAAACTATTTACTATTTTATTATTGGCGTCAACAACATCAATCACTACATCTAAGGTTTGGTCGGCAGATGAACCGGGTGCATTCTTTAGTTTTAACTCGTACATTGCACCCACGTCCCCAAGCTCAAATTCTTGAGTCACTACAGAATCTTTCCGAAAACCTTCGTAAAAACCGTATGAAAACGTTTCTTTAAAAATTAAATTCTCGCTTGAAACCTTCATTATCGCGGCCATTACTAAAAAGGCCATCGCGAGAGCAAAAAATAAGAATACCGAGTTCTTTGCCCAAACAAGGGGCTTTGCCCGCTCAAGCATTACCTCGTCCTTTATTACTGCTCCCAACCCTCCGAACTCTTGGGGGGTATCTTCAAAAAACTCAACAGAATGCGGTACACGATTGTTAAACTGCCACTCAACAGATATTATGCCTTTTCTATTAGGCTCATTAGTTCTGATATCCGCATAGTAAGTCGTTTCTTCAACATCGGGTTTGTAGCTAAACTCACCCACAAACGATGTGGGTTTGTAGTTTCCTTGCTCAAGCTTTCTACCGCTGCCTTTCAGCTCAAAAAAAGCAATATCCCCTTTTGATGTTTCTTCAGGAATACAACTTCGTGGCGGTATTACCCGCTGCGAAATGGTAAACCCATCCACATCTTCAATCATGGTAACAAAAAAGCCCTTAGCATCTTGCAAGCCTACCTCAATAAACCTGTAATTATCTGCACCCAAATACTTTCCGTCGTCTTCGTCCCATTCAAAGTAGTTCCCTTTGTAGCCCGCCAATGATATTACAGTATAGTCTGCACCCTTTATCTTTATATTATCCCCTATCCAAAGCGCACTGGCAATTTTTTCGATGTAAACGCCATTTGCAGCAACATCTTTTGCCCAACTACCCTTGTTTTTGTGCAATAGCGATTTACACTTAGTACACACATAGTAATGACTAAGCTGGCTATGCACCGTAAACGGAGCTGAACAATCGGGGCAATTATGGGTGGTACTCAAATTTTAACGTCTTTGTTGGTGAGTAGTTCACTCTTATATAATTTCAACTCATGGTGGTGCGCAACCACTGCAAATCTTCCGCTATCATTTACTAATTCGGCTACTTCTTCAACATCGTTTTCACGTAATCCGGCATCCCCGCTTGTTTCAATAACAGTAGCTTTATAATTGGCTATAGGCCATACATCCGCCCCGTTTACCTTTACTACATTAGCCACTTTAGCCTCATATATATCTATCGTAGGCTTTTCGGGCATTTCTTCATACAATGTCAAGCCGCTGCTGTCTTGTGCCAGCCAAAACACCCGTTTCACACTGTTGGTCAACTGCCACTCAGCCCAATACTCGCCTTCGCTGCAATACAAAACGTATGCAGTTACCTTATACGAAACTTTCTTAATTTGGATTTCGCTGCCGATAAGTATCCCCAGCATAAAAATTAACCTGAAATGGCTGCGGCTACAATAATGCAAATGCCCAAAATAAGGGCTCCCGTAACTATTGCTAACGCTACGTTTTTTTCTTCTGTAATTTGTTTCGATAATTTACCGGGTGTAATCCAGTCAATTACCTTAAACGCCAACAAGGCAATTAAAATTCCGACTGCTGAGTAGATAAGTGTTCCGGGTATTCCTTTTTCGTAAAAAGGCCTTTCGGCCACATCGGCCCACATCGGAAAACTGGTTAACGCAAATACAAACAGTAAGATGAGTTTTTTCATTAGTTAAGGTTACTTGCATCAAAAATATTACTTTTCGGGGTACTTGAAAAGATTGCTGTACACAGAGTGTTTAACTTGCTTTGCAACCGCCGTTTATATATTATTTTTGCCCTTTACCGTAAATACATGAAAGCCCCCTTATTAGTAAAATATCTTGCCGTTGCAGCCATTGCCACCACTGTTTCTATTGGTTGCTCTTGTAAACAAACCCATAGCAAAACAATTGAAACTCCACAGCAACAAGCGGCTGATAGTGCCACCGAAATCTCGTTGTTGTTTATGGGCGATGTAATGCAACACGGCCCGCAAATAAGGGCAGCTTATAACGACTCCACCAAAGTGTACGATTACTCTTCTTGCTTTGCTCCCATTGCCCCCATTGCATCGTCGGTTGATTTCAGTATCGCCAATCTTGAGCTTACGCTGGCAGGTGAACCGTATAGCGGTTATCCGCAGTTCAGTGCTCCTGATGCTTTGGCAAATGCCATGCAAAACTCGGGAATACGGTATTTGGTTACTGCTAACAACCACAGTTGCGACCGCGGTAAAAACGGCATTATACGCACCGTGCAAGTGTTAGACAGTTTGGGCATACCGCGTACGGGTACATTTAAAGATGAAGCCGACCGTAAAAAACACAATATTTTGTGGCTGGAGAAAAACGGTATAAAAGTAGCGGTGCTTAACTATACCTACGGCACCAACGGAATACCTGTACCCGAACCCACCATTGTGAATTTGCTTGACTCATTGGTGATAAAAGAGGATATAAAAGCTGCCAAAAGGTTGAACCCTGACAAGATTATCATTGTTACCCATTGGGGCGATGAGTACCAACCTTTGCCCAATGCATACCAAAAAAACTATGCGGATATATGCCTTCGTTACGGTGCTGATTATGTAATCGGGTCGCACCCGCACGTGCTGCAGCCCATGCACCGCAAATACGACAGCACACTAAAGCGCGAAAGCATTGTAGTGTACTCGCTTGGTAACTTTGTAAGCAACCAACGCGAACGCTATAAAGACGGCGGGGCTATGTTTAAATTGGTGTTGCAGAAAAAAGAAAAAGCCACTACGCTAAAAGAGTGTGGCTACTTTTTAACGTGGGTGGATAAAAAGGAAGTGAACGGCAAAAACAGCTATGCCATTTACCCCGTATCACAATACGAAAACGATAGCATTACGTTGGATAAGCAAGCGTTAAAACAGCTACAATTGTTTAGGGACGATAGCCACGAGTTGTTTGAGAAACACAGCACCAATGTGGGTGAGTATGTGTTTGACGGTGAGAAAAAGCAGTGGCTGTTGAAATAACCTATTTCATATAAAACCCTTTGTTGTATTTGAACTCGGCAATTAAGTTACCGTTTTCATCATACGTTGTCCAAACCCCATCTGCAACTACTGCTTTGGGAAAACTGCTTTCATCTTCAACATAATAATATTTGTCGAGGTATTTACCATCAACTACAGTAAAGTATGCCAGTTGACGTACAGCTCCGTTTGAATAGTATTCAACCCATTTTCCTATGGGGGTAAAGTTCATTGCAGAATAGCTTTTAAGGGCTGGATTTCCTGATACTTTATCTTTAAACTCTGCTAATTCACCCTCATAGGCATATCCGGCATTGTTGGTTAAAACAACCCCTTCACGCTTAATGGTTCGATTTGGAAAATATTCTACCCAAAACATTGTATCGGTATTTAAGGCGTTACTAACATCTAACACAAGCCGACCGCTACTATCCCATACTTTCAGAGTTTTCAACCGGCCACTGTCGTAATACTCCTGTCCCCACATTCTTTGTGGGCAGTACCCCGTATAATAGTTCCAATACCCGTGTTTCATCTTCCCTACAAAATCGGTAAATGCGGCATCGTTTGTTCTAAAACTGCTGTAATACACTTTGGCAGCAGTATCGTAAAAGCCACCGTCAAAACTACTGGCACCTATATCAGGCCTCACTGTTATCACTACATTTCCCATGCGTTCACACCGTTCATTCGTTACAATGGGTTTCCCATCGTGATACACATCGTAGTAAACATCTGAAATAACAATTTTACCTCCAGCCGCAAGTCTTCTGATTTTTGACTGCACCGCAGCAGAAACTAAAGAGCCTTCTACTTTAAAAGTTTCATAGTTAAACGAATCTATCAGCGTAATAGAATACTTGTTAACTATTGATTTTACTGATGATGCTGCAAACCCATCGCCCAATCCTATGTAAATTCTTTGTGCATTGGCAATAATTAGCTGAATACTATGCGTTTCCCCATGTTGTAGCACTCCCAGCATAGGTTGCGGTTCGGGAATTTTCCGAACTCTAAACTCCTGTTCTTTCAGCCACTTAATATTTTTCTTTTTTTTCACACCCACTTTTAAAGTAGTAATCCCTCTAACACCTACAACCAAAAAAGTTTTTCCGTCACGCTCAATAACCTGTCCGTTGGTAAGCTCTTTTACCAGTTCTTTTGGGCTATACCCATTTACAGCAATTTCTACTTCGTTTTCAATTCCAATATATAGCACATTCATATTCGGCAGAGCAATGGCAGCATCTTGGGCTTGTGTTATCCCTGTAAAGAAAATCATTAGGCAGGCAACAATTATTCGCATCAGTAAATGGTTAGTTTTATACTAACGAAATAAAACGTTTTACCATATAATAAAAAAGCTGCGGACAATACTGCCCGCAGCCTCTGATTATGTTTATCTCTGCTTTAATTGATTACGGGTGAGAAAACTCGTACTTCCACAGTTTGCCGTCAGAATTCATTTCAACAACTAATGCGGTTGCATTTAGTGTTTTAATGTTCCATGTTTGTCCCGGACCTTGTGGGGCATTTAGTTTAAGAATCGTTTGTTGTGCGTTTTCAAACTTCCATGTACCGCCCGCATTACCAAAGTTGGGAATAAGAAACGTGTACTTATCGTCATCCGAAAACTGATAAATAGAACCTAACAAAAAGTGTCCTTGTTGTTCTGCACCGTCAATAAATACTTTTTGGGTAATCCACTTATCTGCAATTAGCGCAGGCTCATTGTTTACAGTGGGGGTATTGTTGGCGGGTGTAGTGGTTCCTTCATCTTTTTTACAAGATGCAAACGCTAACAGTAGCACTACTAACATTGTTAATGATTTTGATACGTTTTTCTTCATGATGTTTAAGTTTAATTTATGGTTTGTATTAATGTGAGAACTCTGTTATCCATACCCCGCTGCTACCCTGATTTTCTTCAACCACCAGTTTAGTTGTTGAGATAGAAAGTACTTTCCATGTACTGGTTCCGTTTTGGTTAGTTACCTTGATACTTTTCTTAGTAGTAGGCTCAAACACCCAAGTACCGTCGGCTGATGGAAAACCTGGTATTGAAAAGAAGTAGGTATTGGGTAAATTAAATTTATACGATGCCCCGATTAAGAAGTGACCGGTTTGTTCTACCCCATCTTTGGATAGCTTTTTAATAAACCAACCCATATCGGTAAACATCTTGGTGGTATCTGCTGCCGGAGGTGGGTTATTACCCCCGTTATTGTTTCCATTATTGCCTTGCCCGGGTGTTTCTTTAACTGTTGGCTCAGGACTTTCTTCTTTTTTACTGCAAGCGGATACAACAAACAGCTGTATCAGCAATAAAATAAACATGGTTTTTAATTGGCTCTTTTTCATGGCTTTTTCATGGCTTTTTCATGAAAGACCCTTGCAACTTATCCCTACGCTGCCTGTAAAAAACCTACAAACCTTGTGTATTATACGGCTGCGCGTTATTGTGATACAAAAGCACAACAGCCTACTACTAAGGGCTAAAAAAATTTAACAAAAAAATCCCCTGCCGCAAGCAGCAGGGGATTGATTAAGGTAGGTAGTTATGAAAATTTAAATAGTTATTGTTTTACTATTTGGGCAGTGGCTTGTCCGTTGTTTACAGACAAGGTGTAGTTGCCCGGAGGTAATCCTGCCAAATTAATTTCAGTAGTAAACTCACCCGCAGGTTGTTGTCCGTAATTATGCTCAAACACAACAGTTCCTGATGAGTTAACAACATTAACAGCCACCGGCATTGCTTGTGGCAAATCCATACTCATAGTAAATTCATCGTTAAACGGATTAGGTATTACACCAATGCTCAAAGGCCCTTGAGGGTTTCCGTTGTTATTAGTATAGGTACGATAACAGCATAATTCAAACGGCTTAATACAAAGCAATTTGCCTGTAATATCATATACGGCCAAATACCGTTTAATACAATATTTCACAGTAATTGATGTCCCGGGCGCAGGATTAGGTGCTTGTATTATAGGCGTACAATGCCTGCCCTGATAAATAGAACTTGGGGGCGAAAAGATTGGAGAATACGATGAAGGCACTTTATGTAAACTATCATAAACGCCCCAATATCCTACATTACAATCTTCAGAAGCAGCAGGGTACACATTTATATCCCAGCAACAACGATCAATAACTGAGTGTGGTGGTGGTGGAACATAGGTAGCAGTATATGCCACAACATCACAGCAGTTTGGGCAGGTTTGAATAACTTCTTTATTACAAAGCACCTTGCCAGAACTGTCTTTAATAAACACCATATACCTTGTGGTATCACTGTTATTAGCACACACATCAAAAAATATAGGGCGGGTAATACTAAAGGTATCATTGCCTGTATTTACCCAACCGCTATCAGTTTCTACCATCAACTCGGCTGTAAAGGTTTTATTGCACGCAAATGCCCACACTTCTATGCGGTAACAACATTTAAACGGATCAGTTTCTGTGGTATCTTTTCGCACAAACACATTTACATTCTCACAGCAAGATTGTTCACAGTTTACGGTCTCTGTTTTTGAGCAAATAACTTTTCCCGTTGAATCCAGATATTCTATCCGAAGCTTCTGAGGACCATTGTTTGAAAACACATATGCCCCTATACAGAACTTCATCTTATTTGTATCCCCCATATCAGCACCGGGTCCTCCAATAGGAGTTCCTGTTTTAAAGCTATCTAAATATGCATAGCCTATTCCGCCAACAGTATCTTTATACACCCGCATTCCATAATAGGGACATTTGATGATTGAACTATCCCTAAAAGGCTCAATAGTAAAACAGCAATCGTATTCATCGGATGCAGCAGTGTCTTTTTTAATGATAGACGTATTTGCAAAGTTCTGATTGTCAAACAGGCTGTTACAATTACAACCAGATGATGATGAGTGACAAGGTTCAATTATTTTAGTTAGGGTATCACATATAACATCTCCATTGTGATCTAAAAACTCTATTCGCAATTTTTTGCTTTTTGTGAAGTTTGATCTATTGACACAAAAATCAAGTACACTTGCATCAAAGACTGACCCTCTGCAAGACCATACCAAACCTAATGTATCCAAATAATCAGTGTATACTTCGGATGGATTGCTATCGTTATATATCCTTACTCCAAATGGTGAACACTTGAAAATATCGGGATCAAAAATCCAATTGAATTTGTAACAACATGAAGAATCGGTGCTTCCCTTATACGATATAACATTGTAATTGAGCATTACACCTACGTTGTTAAACAGTTTTTCACATGAATTACAACAATTCTCCATACACACATCATCAATGTATGTATATCCATAATGAGCTCCTTGATAGCAATCAGCATTTGTAAACTCAATGGTAACATCCTTACCAATGTATTGACAGCCCAAGTTTACCTCATACTTTGTCCAATCTCTATATACAACGGTTGAACCTCCTCCTAATGCTGTAAAAAACGGGTCGGTAGATGCTTCTCTAATGTAGCTATGTATAACATTACCGTTGTTATCTAAAATTCTGAACATAAAAAACGGCTGTTGTCCGCTTGGATGACTAGGATCTTCAAAAATCAACGCATACCAAAACGACAAACAAGTACCCGTTACAGTAATTGTTTTAGCCACTCGCTCTGCCTCCGCATTAGAGCTATTATTTCCCAAACGAAGTGAATAATTGCCTAAATGAACTTTGTTCACGGCATTAACAACTGGATCATTTCCAGTGGTCATAATTGTATGACGGCCACTTACAACTCCCGTAGTAAATGTTACAGTATTATTTATAAAATTGTTTAACCCTGTATTTGAAGCTGTGTAACCTGTCCAAGAGGGAACGGTTCCATTTTCAAAGTCTCCAAAACAATCAATCCCCCCTGATTTACGTTCAAAGGTTCTGGTTGGAGTAGTTCGTGTGGTACCTCCGAACTTTCTGATATCCTCTTGATGCTGATAGTAACGGCGCATTTTTTCAACATAACTCTCAATTTCCTCTTGATGTACTCCGTTTCTTAAACCCTCTTGCCGCTCCTTTGTAGCGTCAAACCCCGGCGGGTCATTAATTTGGCCAAAAACAGACGAAAAAATTGTGATTAAGAGTAGTGTTCCTACGAGTTTTAGCGGCACAAAATGCCAATTAGCTAATTGGTTGATAGTTTTTTTCATAAAATGCAATAGATTAGTTTGATATAACAATATTAACAAATTGTTACCAAACGCAACATATAACCTGTAAAACTTTTATTTACAAACACCTACAAAAAACAAAAAAGCCCCTTGCAAACATGCAAGGGGCCTATAATTTCAATAATCTACGAGTTAAATTTACAGCATTATTTCACGTACTTAAAGTCCATTCCCAAAAAGCGGGCTTGGGTACCTAAGTCTTGTTCAATGCGCAATAACTGATTGTATTTTGCAATCCTGTCAGTGCGGCTTGCACTACCGGTTTTTATCTGTCCGCTGTTCATCGCTACCGCCAAATCAGCAATGGTAGTATCTTCGGTTTCGCCGCTACGGTGACTCATTACATTGGTGTATGAGTTTCTGCTGGCAAGGTTAATAGCATCAATAGTTTCAGTAATAGTACCAATTTGGTTCACCTTCACCAATATACTGTTAGCTATACCCTCGTTAATACCTTTTTGCAAACGTTTAACGTTGGTTACAAACAAATCATCACCCACCAACTGTACTTTGCTTCCAATAGTTTCAGTCAGTTCTTTCCATCCCTTCCAATCATCTTCAGCCAAACCGTCTTCTATAGAAACAATCGGGTATTTGCTGGTCCAGTCTTTCCAAAAACTTACCATCTCGCTCGAAGTAAGCTCTTTATTGTCTGATTTATGAAATTTGTACAAGCCTGTTTTAGCGTCATACATTTCGCTGCTGGCAGCATCCATAGCCACCCAAATATCCTTACCGGGTTTGTATCCGGCGGCTTCAATAGCAGTCAATACCGTTTCAATAGCCTCTTCGTTGCTCTTAATATCCGGTGCAAAACCACCTTCATCACCTACGTTAGTGCTATAGCCTTTTTTCTTCAGCACCATTTTCAGGTTATGAAACACTTCAATACCCATACGCAAGCTTTCGCTAAATGTAGGAGCATTTACAGGCATAATCATAAACTCCTGAAAATCGATACTATTATCCGCATGGGCTCCACCGTTCAAAATATTCATCAACGGTATGGGCAATGTGTTTGCATTAACACCGCCAACATAACGGTACAAAGGCATTCCGCAATCTTCAGCTGCTGCACGTGCGCAAGCCATTGATACTGCCAATATTGAGTTTGCACCCAATTTACCTTTGTTATCTGTACCGTCTAAATCAAGCATTACACGGTCAATCTCGTTCTGGTCGAAAATATACATCCCCTGCAACGCATCGTTAATTTCATTATTAACGTGTTGCACAGCTTTGATTACACCTTTGCCCATGTAAACACTCTTGTCGCCGTCACGCAATTCAACGGCTTCGTGAATACCTGTTGATGCTCCCGAAGGAACAGCAGCACGGCCAACAGCACCGCTATTGGTAATTACTTCGGCTTCCACTGTTGGGTTACCGCGTGAGTCAATTATTTGACGGGCAAGAACTTTAGCTATTAAACTCATATAGTTATCGGTTATTCGTTGTTAAGTTATTAGAACAGCTGTTAGCACTTGGCTTTTAGCGGTTAAATGCTTAAAACCTGCTAAAGGCTGACAGCCAAAAGCTAATTGCTTTTTATTTAGCCATCATTGCAATAAAGTCATCAAACAAGTAGCGGCTATCGTGCGGACCGGGGCTACTTTCAGGGTGGTATTGCACGGCAAAAGCATTTTTACCTTTTACGCGTATACCGGCCACTGTGTTATCGTTCAAGTGTACGTGAGTTACCTCCACCGGGCTGTCACTTACGTTATCCCCTTCAATTGCAAAACCGTGGTTTTGGCTGGTTATTTCGGCACGACCCGTTTGAAGGTTTTTCACCGGATGGTTCAATCCCCGGTGCCCATTGTGCATTTTAAAGGTTTTAAGTCCGCAGGCCAATCCCATAACTTGATTACCCAAGCAAATACCAAAGGTTTTTTCGTTTGCGTCCAGTATTTGTTTTAAAGTTTCAACTGCATAGGGCATAGCGGCGGGGTCGCCGGGGCCGTTGCTAATCATAAACCCATCAGGATTCCATGCTTTCATTTCCTGATAAGGAGTTTGTGCCGGGAATACTTTCAGGTAGCAACCACGCTCAGCAAGGCAGCGTAGAATGTTTTTCTTCACACCCAAATCCAACACTGCCACTTTAAGGGCTGCGTTTTCATCGCCATAAAAGTAGGGTTGTTGAGTAGTAACTTTAGATGACAACTCTAAACCTGCCATGTTGGGCACCTGAGCCAATTTGTCTTTTAGCTCATCAATATCCAATATTTCAGAAGATATGATGGCGTTCATTGCTCCTTTTTGGCGAATGTGACGTACCAACTGGCGGGTATCTACATCCGCTATACCGGTTAGGTTATGCTCAGTAAAATACTCATGCAATGAATATTTAGCTTGCTTGCGAGAAAAGGTGTATGAGAAATTTTTCACCACCAAACCTGCAATCATAATTTCATCACTTTCCACATCTTCTACTGCTGCGCCGTAGTTACCAATGTGGTCACTTGTCATTACCAAAATCTGACCGTAATATGAAGGGTCTGTAAACACCTCCTGATATCCGGTCATTCCGGTGTTAAAACAAATTTCGCCTGTGGTAGTGCCTACTTTGCCAATAGATGTGCCGTGGAATACAGTTCCATCTTCAAGAAGTAAGATGGATGGCATTTTATTTATAGTACTCAATGTTACTTTTTTGGGGGGCAAAATTACATTTTTTTACACGATAAAATGAAACCAAATGCAACGTTTTGGGTTTAAATAGTTGACTAAGTATATAAACCGCTTAGTTTATCCTGTGAAACTTATTGTATATATAATACTTCCTTTGCTTGTATCATGTACGATTACAGCGCAAACTATTGCTGAGCAGACTACAAAACTCGCCACACGAAAATTAGTGGTAGAGAAAATTGATAGCGTGGTACAGCAAGGTAAAACCACCCAAAGTACGGTAACCTACTTTGCAGCATTGTATAATACTATGCTTATAGAGATACAATCGGCTAACTCTACCGGACACTTTACGGATAGTGTACTGATAGATTATATCCAAAAGAACTTTACCTCTTATTACCTAAATACTCTTACAGCTTATAACAACAATGATAGTGTGCCGTATGCCTGGATGGCGGCATTAGATACAAACTATTGCAAAAACTGTAGCTATGTGCAATGGTTAGCACTAGGCACCAACGCACACATCAATCACGATTTGTATTTTATCCTGTTAAATTATTTTAACCAATTTGGTACAGCAAACCACAATGCTAAAAAGGCACAAAAAGAGTTTTTTACAATATCGGCAAGAGAAACAGACCGTATTGTGAAGGTGTTTATCAAAACCGACCCTCACATTAGTTGGTTAGAGGGTGTTTTGATTAATAGCGGAAAAAAGGGAGTGAAACTTCAGATGAAAAAATACCTTAGAGTTACGTGGAATAATGCGCTAGAGGCTCACAAACATCCTGAAAGGCAAAATGCCATCACTCAAAAGCAAATGGCTTTTGCCAGGCAAAATGCGCAACAGTTTATGCACCCTAAGTTTCCAATTAAAACCGGCTTTAAAATGATGAAATCGCTCGACAGCTTACCTTTTGCAACAAAACTAAGTATGCTGGCCCCTGTACCAAAAAAATAAGCCCCACACTTTGCTCATTTTTGGTATTTTTATGGCTGTATGCAAATCAACAAAGCCTTCTTATCACTGTTTCTTCTCATTTCTTCTCTTCCCTTCTCTATAAAAGCGCAAGAAACTTATGACTACACTACGTTTAGGCATAAACTTGACAGCTTGGTTAATAACAAACAACAACAACAAAGCTGCTATTACCATTTTGCCCGTTTATACCAAAGGGTATCCATTGGGGTTTCAACTCTTGCAAAAGCAGGTAAACTGCGCGATACAGCCTTCATATCAAAACTTGAGGGACGGTTTGGATATTACTTTCTTAAAAATTTTGATTCGCTAAATACCGGAGGGGTAAACAATTACTGTTGGAAGCAGGCATTAGACACTCAGCAACATACCAATCATTATGCAACATCACTGATTATGAATATGAGTGCCCACATAACCCACGATTTGTTCTTTGCACTTACCGATGTTTTTAAAACCCACCCTCCTACCAAGGCAAACAAAAAAGACTATAAACTGGTAGCCAAAATACACGAGAAAATTGTAGCCGATTACTTTGAGAACATTATGCCGCATTTAAAGGCTGATAAGAAGTGGAAACGACAATCCATACGTAAACTATCAAAACAGGCCGCAAAAGGGCTACGCATGGAGCGTAACAGGGTTTGGAATGAGGCTAAGAAGGCTGCTGAGAATCCCAAGAAGTTTGCCGAGTATTATTTCCGCCACATGGCCCTATCACGTAAAATGGCAGATAGAATATTAAAACCAAAGGGCTTACTGAAAACAGGTATCGAAATAGCGGATACTTTAGATAGTTTAACATTTGAAGAGAAGGCTTTTTTGCTAAACAATGCAAGACCATAACGGTATAAAAAAGAAAACCCCGCTTGCGGCGGGGTTTTTATATGTATAAGTAATGTATACTTACTCTTTGGTTTCTCCTTCAGTGCTGGTTTCAGCAGTGTTATCAACAGCAGGAGTTTCTTCTTTAACCTCTTCTACTACAGGCTTAGTTTCAGCCTTAACAGCAGTTTCAGTTTTAGCAGTAGCACCAGTGCCTCTACGGCTACGGCGAGTTTTACCTTTGCCTGCTTTATCAGCTTTAGCTGCCAACATGTATTCGTTGTAGTCAACTAGTTCGATAATTGCAGTTTCAGCGTTATCACCCAAACGGTTACCGGTTTTCAAAATGCGGGTATAACCACCGGGCCTGTCGCCAATTTTACCGGCAACTTCGCCAAAAAGTTCTTTCACAGCATACTTGTCGTGCAAGTATCCAAACACTACGCGGCGTGAGTGTGTTGTATTGTCTTTTGCTTTTGTAATCAAAGGCTCAACAACCTTGCGAAGTTCTTTTGCCTTGGCTAAGGTTGTACTGATGCGCTTGTGCAATATCAGTGAGCTGGCCATGTTATTCAACATTGCCTTACGGTGCTCTTTGGTACGACCCAAGTGATTATCTTTTTTTCCGTGTCTCATTTCTTTATTTGTTATTGGGTTATTTAAGTTAGTCAGTTATTGTGATAACCTCATAACTGATAACCGGTAACTAAATTTTAATCTTCGTTCAGTTTATATTTTGCAACGTCCATCCCAAAAGTAAGGTTCTTTTCCCTTACCAGTTCTTCCAATTCAGTAAGTGATTTTTTACCAAAGTTGCGGAATTTCAACAAATCAGCAATATCGTAGCTTACTAAATCACCTAGAGTTTTAATCTCAGCAGCTTTCAAGCAGTTGTATGCACGTACTGAAAGGTCAAGATCAGCCAATGGGGTTTTAAGCAACTTGCGCATATGCAACAAGTTTTCATCCACTTCAACAGGGGCAGCTTTAATTTGGCTGTCAATAGTGATATTCTCATCAGAGAACAACATAAAGTGTTGTATCAATATCTTGGCCGATTCTTTCAAAGCTTCTTCAGGGCGTACACTACCATCTGTCTGAATCTCAATCATCAGTTTTTCGTAGTCAGTACGTTGCTCTACCCTAAAATCATCAACGTGGTATTTCACGTTTTTGATTGGAGTGTATATCGAGTCGATAGGAATTAAACCTATAACGTGCTCTTTGGGTTTGTTTTCTTCGGCAGGAACGTATCCACGACCTTTGTTCACCGTAAGTTCAACCTCAAGGTTCACAAAAGGCTCCATGTTGCAAATCACCAAATCAGGGTTCAAAATTTCAAAAGCATTTGTGTAACGGCTAATATCACCGGCTACAAATTGCTCTTTGCCTTTAAGTGAAACAAAAATCTTTTCGTTGTCACCGGCATCTGAAACTTTTTTAAACCTCACCTGCTTCAGGTTAAGCACAATTTCAGTAACATCTTCAACTACACCTTTGATGCTTGAAAACTCGTGGTCAACACTGGGGATTTTCACAGTGGTGATAGCATACCCTTCAAGCGAAGAAAGAAGAATTCTGCGAAGGGCGTTTCCTATCGTAACCCCGTAACCTTTTTCAAGGGGGCGGAATTCAAACTGACCGTAAAAGTCAGTTTCTTTGTGCATTATAACTTTATCAGGTTTTTGAAAAGCAAGTATTGCCATGGGGCTTAAAAGGGGTTTAGTGATTACTTAGAGTACAACTCCACTATTAGTTGCTCTTTAATATTTTCAGGGATTTGATCACGCTCAGGGAAAGCCATAAACTTACCTGTCATGCTATTGTTATCCCACTCCAACCAATTGTATTTGCGGCTGCGTCCTGATGAAAGAGCATCTGTAATAGATTCTAGAGATTTTGATTTCTCGCGAACGCTGATTACATCACCGGGCTTCAATTGGTATGAAGGTATGTTAACGATATGACCGTTAACTGTAATGTGTTTATGACCAACCAACTGGCGTGCACCGCTGCGGCTGGCAGCTAAGCCTAGACGGAAAACAGTGTTATCCAGCCTTGCTTCCAAAAATTTCAACAGGTTTTCACCGGTGATACCGTCTTTAACGTTTGCTCTGTGGAATATACCACGGAATTGACGTTCAAGGATACCATAGGTATATTTAGCCTTTTGTTTCTCAATAAGCTGGATAGCGTATTCAGATTTTTTAGGCTTACGGCGTGATTGTCCGTGTTGTCCCGGTGGGTAGTTGCGTTTATCAAGAACCTTGTCTGGGCCAAAGATGGCTTCGCCAAATTTCCTTGCTATTTTGCTTTTAGGTCCAATATATCTTGCCATTGTCTCTTATTCTACGGGTTAAAAAATTATATCCTGCGGCGTTTTGGAGGGCGACATCCGTTGTGAGGGATTGGAGTAATATCTTTGATAGAGATTACTTCGATACCTACAGTTTGAAGGGTACGGATAGCCGACTCGCGACCTGAACCGGGACCTTTAACAAACACATCAACTTTACGCATACCTAAATCATAAGCTACTTTACCGCAATCTTGTGCAGCAGTTTGTGCAGCGTATGGGGTGTTCTTTTTAGAACCTTTGAAACCCATTTTGCCGGCTGAAGCCCATGATACTACCTGACCGGTTTGGTTGGTAAGTGATATGATAATATTGTTAAAGGTAGCTTGTATGTGAGCCTGTCCGTGAGACTCAACTTGCACTACCCTTTTCTTTGCCGTTTTTTTATTAGTTGCCATTAGTTACTTTCTTTCAACTATTTATTTATTACTTGGTAGCCTTTTTCTTACCGGCTACAGTCTTACGCTTACCTTTACGGGTACGTGAGTTAGTACGTGTACGTTGACCACGCAACGGAAGTCCTTTCCTGTGCCTCAAACCGCGGTAGCAAGCTATATCCATCAAACGTTTGATGTTAAGTTGCACTTCTGAGCGAAGCTCGCCCTCCACTTTAATATTGTCTGTAATAAAAGTACGGATGTGGTTCAAGTCTTCGTCGTTCCAATCTGATACTTTTTTCCCCAAATCAATATTACCGGCCTCTAAAATACGGCGGGCATTGGTGCGGCCTATACCATATACATAGGTTAAACCTATTTCACCGCGTTTGTTTTTTGGTAAATCTATACCTGCTATCCTTGCCATAAATAATTATCCTTGTCTTTGTTTGTATTTGGGGTTCTTTTTGTTAATTACAAACAGCTTACCCTTGCGACGTACAATCTTGCAATCGCTGCTGCGTTTTTTTATTGAGGGTCTTACTTTCATTTTAGTAAAGTTACTTCTTATTTATAACGGTAACATATCCTGCCCCTCGATAAATCGTAGGGCGACATTTCCACCTGCACTTTGTCACCGGGTAATATTTTTATATAGTGCATCCTCATTTTGCCTGAAATAGTGGCAATAATCTCGTGTCCGTTCTCTAATTGCACCCTGAACATAGCGTTCGAAAGTGCTTCGGTTATTACACCGTCTTGTTTTATTGAAGGTTGTTTTGCCAACTTAAAGCGTTTTTAAAATGGGCTGCAAAAATATATTTTTTACTTTATATTAACAAATATTAAATAATTACATTGTTGGAGTTTGTGGAACCGAACGGCCTTTAATGCCTGATTTAACAAATCCGTCGTAGTGACGCATCAACAAATGGCTCTCTATTTGTTGCAAGGTATCCAAAACAACACCTACCATAATTAGTAGTGATGTACCTCCAAAGAAGTCTGCAAACTGGTTGTTTACACCCAAAATGATGGCTATTGAAGGGAATATGGCTACCAAGGCTAAGAATAATGAACCGGGTAGTGTGATGCGAGACATTACGTTATCAATGTATTCTGATGTGTTTTTGCCGGGCTTGATACCGGGTATGAAACCGTTGTTCTTTTTCAAATCATCAGCAATCTGTGTGGGGTTAACCGTGATAGCTGTGTAGAAGTAAGTGAACACGATAATCAATAAGGCAAAAGTTAAGTTATAAGCCAACGAGGTATTGTCTGAGAATACACGTAGGAAATATCCAACATCAGAATCCGATAGGAATTGTGCTACTGTAATAGGGATGAACATAAGAGCTTGTGCGAAGATGATAGGCATTACACCGGTAGCATTTACCTTCATTGGAAGGTATTGACGCATACCGCCGAATTGCCTGTTACCTTGTACACGTTTAGCGTAGTTTACAGGTATTTTACGTGTGCCTTGTACCAACATGATAACAATTGCTATCACAGATATCAGCGCAAACATCTCTACCAAGAAAATCACCAAACCGCCGCCTTTACCATCAAACTTGAAGCCTATTTCTGAGAACAAAGAACCGGGGAAGCGTGATATAATACCTACCATGATGATAAGTGAAATACCATTACCCAAACCTTTATCAGTAATACGCTCACCAAGCCACATTACAAACATGGTACCGGCTATCATTATAACCACTGAAGTGATACTAAACCAAACACCGGGATTGTAGATAGCTGTACCAACTTCGCTTTGCAGGTTTGTTAGGTAAGCTATTGATTGCAAGGCTGTAACAATAATGGTTAGATAACGAGTTATCTGATTCATTTTATTACGTCCATCTTCGCCCTCTTTTTGCATACGTTGGAAGTATGGTACTGCCACAGTTAATAACTGCACTATAATAGATGCAGATATATATGGCATAATACCCAATGCAAATATTGATGCACGTGAAAACGCGCCACCTGCGAACATGTTCAATAGGCCAAAAAGACCGCCTGCCCCTTGTTCAGCAAGGTTTCCCAACTCATTAGGGTCGATACCGGGTAGGGTGATAAATGAACCTATACGGTATATAAGCAACAGACCAAGGGTGTTTATGATACGAATCCTCAGGTCGTCTATGCTCCAGATTTGTTTTAGCTTGGTTATAATTTTTTTCATCGATTATGCAGTATGCTCGGTTCCTCCAGCAGATTAAATATCCTTTTTCTCGGCATTAGGTTTAACCTCATGCGCGGTTCCTCCGGCAGATTCGATAGCCTTTTTAGCAGTATCAGAAAAAGCATGTGCTTTTACCTCAAGAGCAGCTTTCAATTCGCCACGTCCCAAAACTTTCACCAAATCAGTTTTTTGAACCAAACGGTGCTTTTTAAGCGTGTCAAAATCAATAGACTTAAGGTTGTGCTTATCAGCAATTTCTTGAAGTTGGCTTAGGTTAAACACCTTGTACTCAACCCTGAATGGGTTTTTGAAGCCAAACTTAGGCATACGACGTTGCAAAGGCATCTGACCACCTTCGAAACCTTTTTTACGGCTGTTACCGCTACGAGACTGGGCACCTTTGTGACCACGTGTTGATGTGCCACCACGGCCTGAGCCAGTACCACGACCAATACGCTTTTCTCTTTTTATAGAACCTTCAGCAGGTTTTAGTGTATGTAATCTCATTGTTTTAAACTGTTTCTACTTTTACCAAATGTTTCACTTTCTCAACCATACCTAATATGGCTGGGGTATCATCGTGCTCAACGGTCTGGTTCATCTTACGCAAACCTAATGCCTGCATAGTCTTTTTCTGCCTTTCTGACCTATCGATGATTGATTTTACTTGTGTGATTTTAATTTTTGACATGATTTTTCCTCCTGATGATTAACCGTTAAACACACGTTTCAAACCAAGTCCCCTGTGTTGCGCCACGGTAAAAGGGTCGCGCATTTTCACAAGTGCGTCAATAGTTGCCTTCACAACGTTGTGGGGGTTTGATGAACGTTTTGATTTTGCCAAAACGTCAGTAATACCGGCACTTTCCAAAACAGCACGCATCGCACCACCGGCTATTACACCAGTACCATGTGAAGCAGGTTTCAAAAATACTAGGCCGCCACCAAACTTACCATATTGCTCGTGAGGCACAGTACCATTAATAATAGGCACTTTAATAAGGTTTTTCTTAGCGTCTTCAACACCTTTGCTGATAGCATCGGTTACCTCGCCAGCTTTACCAAGGCCAAATCCAACTATGCCTTGTCCGTCGCCCACAACCACAATGGCTGAGAAGCTAAAGGTGCGGCCACCTTTGGTAACTTTCGCTACACGGTTTATAGCTACAACCTTTTCTTTAAGTTCAAGGTCGCTTTGACGTACTTTTTTTACTGTTGCTTTTACCATCTTCGTAATTTATTAAAATTCAAGCCCCCCTTCCCTAGCACCATCAGCCAAGCTCTTCACGCGGCCGTGATACAGGTATCCGTTCCTGTCAAATACTACTTTAGTTATTCCGGCTTGTTTAGCTTTATCAGCCAACTCTTTGCCTACCATAAAGGCTTTTTCAACCTTTGTTATTTTTGCGTTGTTTACCGCATCAATACGAGATGAAGCTGCAACAATCGTGTTACCTTCAACATCGTTTATCAACTGTGCATATATCTGGCTGTTGCTACGGAATACTGAAAGCCTTGGGCGTTCAGCGGTTCCCTCAACCCTGCTGCGTATGCTTGTTTTTATTTTTAAGCGGCGCGCTTGTTTATTAGTTGCCATTTTTTTACTCTCTTTTTGCTGTTAATGGTTATTTTTTACCTGCCGACTTACCAGCTTTACGCCTCAAAACTTCACCTTCAAACTTGATACCTTTACCTTTGTATGGTTCTGGTTTACGCAAGCTGCGGATTTTGGCAGCAATATGCCCGATAAGTTGCTTATCGGCAGATTTTAAAGTAACTGTTGGGTTTTTACCTTTTACAGTTTCTGTGGCTATTTTCACCTCATCGGGTATTTGCAAGTAAATCTCGTGCGAATATCCAAGTGATAGTGAAAGTATTTGGCCTTCGTTAGAGGCTTTGTAACCCACACCCACTAGTTCTTGTTTTGTTTCGTAGCCTTTGCTCACACCAATCACCATGTTATTAATCAAAGAACGGTACAAACCGTGCATTGCTTTGTGGCGTTTTTGTTCGGTGGGGCGGGTAAGAACTACCTGACCATCTTCTACACTAACAGTTATATCTGGGTCAACTTTTTGGGTTAGAGTACCCATAGGACCTTTTACAGAAATTTCGTTTTTGTCGCTAACTTTAACTTCAACACCTTGTGGAAGTTTGACGGGTGATTTTCCTATACGTGACATTTCTCTTTTTCTCCTTTAAAATTAGTACACATAACAAATTACCTCGCCGCCCACATTGTTAAGGCGTGCTTCTTTATCGGTCATTACACCTTTAGAAGTTGAAATTATAGCTATACCCAAGCCATTGATAACCCTTGGCAAAGCATCTGATTTTGCATACTGCCTTAAACCGGGTTTGCTAATCCTGCGCAAAGAGCGGATAGCCGGAGCTTTAGATACTGGGTTGTATTTTAGGGCGATTTTGATAACGCCTGGAATTTGGCCATCTTCAAACTTGTAGTTTAAGATGTAACCTTTTTCGTAAAGTACCCTTGTAATCTCTTTTTTTAGTTTTGAAGAGGGTATCTCTACAATGCGATGGTTTGCTTTTATCGCATTCCTCAACCTGGTGAGGTAATCTGAAATTGGATCAGTCATTTTATTCTATCTCTTAAAATATGTTAAACATAAAACCGATATCCTGAGTATTACCAACTTGCTTTGGTAACACCCGGAATCATGCCCTTAAGGGCCATTTCGCGGAATTGGTTACGGCAAATGCCGAACATCCTTACATAACCACGGGGCTTGCCAGTGATATTGCAACGGTTGCGCAAACGAACCGGAGCAGAGTTACGGGGTAATTTTTGAAGACCTTCGTAATCTCCGGCTTCTTTAAGTGCTTTACGCTTATCGGCGTAAGTAGCTACCAAACGTTCGCGTTTGCGTTGTCTTGCTTTTATTGATTCTTTAGCCATTGTATTTTATTACTCAGCGTTTTTAAATGGAAAACCGAATTGTTTCAACAGTTCAAGGCATTCAACATCAGTTTTTGCATTTGTTACAAAAGTAATGTCCATACCATTAATACGGTTGGTTTTGTCAATATTTATCTCAGGGAAGATAATTTGTTCGGTGATACCCAAAGTATAGTTACCACGACCGTCGAAGCCTTTAACAGCTAGACCGCCGAAATCACGTACACGAGGTAATGCAGTAGAAATCAACCTATCCAAAAATTCGTACATCTGCTCACGGCGTAGGGTTACCCTTGCACCAATAGGCATATTCTCACGAAGTTTGAAGTTAGAAATCGCTTTCTTTGATTTTGTAGGAACGGCTTTTTGGCCGGCTATCAAAGTCATTTCAGCAACGGCTGAATCAACCAGCTTTTTATCAGCAACGGCAGCACCCACACCCTGATTAATACAAATCTTAAGCAGTTTGGGAACTTCCATTACGTTTTTGTACCCAAACTTCTCAGTTAGGGCAGGCCTTACTTTGCTATCGTAATGCTCTTTTAAACGTGGGTTATACATATCGTTCGCTCTTATTAATTATTGTCTTTAATTTCTTCGCCTGATTTTTTAGAAAACCTTACCAGTTTTCCGTCTTCACCGGCGCGTCTGCCAACACGGGTAGCATTTCCTTTCTCATCAACAATCATTAAATTGCTGATGTGGATCGGAGCTTCCTCCTTCAAAATAGTACCGGGTTGGTTAGCAGCCCTTGATTTTTGGTGTTTAGTAACAATGTTAACACCTTCTACTACGGCACGTTGGGTAGCAGGCAATACGCGAATAACGCGGCCTTTTTTACCTTTTTCATCACCGGCAAGTACTTTTACAGTATCGCCTTTTTTTACGTGCAGCTTTTGCTGTTTGTTTGATTTACGTTCCATATTATAATACCTCCGGTGCTAACGATACTATTTTCATAAATTGTTTGTCCCTTAGCTCACGAGCAACGGGTCCAAATATACGTGTAGCGCGTGGCTCATCCTGCGAGTTTAGCAACACACATGAGTTATCATCAAACCTGATGTATGAACCATCTGGCCTGCGAACTTCTTTGCGTGTACGAACAACAACTGCGCGAGAAACGGCACCTTTTTTAACACCGCCAGAGGGCATTGCGTCTTTAACCGAAACTACGATTTTATCGCCAACACTGGCATAACGTTTCTTAGTTCCGCCCAATACCCTGATGCACAGCACTTCTTTCGCTCCGCTGTTATCAGCCACTTTAAGTCTTGATTCCTGCTGTATCATTTTAATTAATTACTTAGCTTTTTCTACAATTTCAACCAAACGCCAGCGTTTGGTTTTGCTCAACGGCCTGGTTTCCATCAGGCGAACGATGTCATTAACTTGACATTCGTTTTTCTCATCATGGGCATAAAACTTAAAGGTTTTCTTCACAAACTTGTGGTATTTTTTGTGTTTCATCCTACGCTCTACGGTAACCACGATAGATTTATCCATCTTGCTGCTGGCTACTTTACCCACAATCTCTTTGCGCATATTGCGCTCTATGGTATTGTTTTCCATGTTCTGTTCCATAAATTATTGTGCCTGCTGCTCCTTATTCCTTTTGCTAAGCTCTGTAAGATAGCGGGCAATAAGTTTGCGAGAAGCTTTTAATTTCATAGGGTTTTCTACGGGCGATACCGCATGGCTAAATTGCATCTTTTGCAACAATGCCCTCTCTTCCCTAAGTTTTTCAACCAAGTCAACGGTTGAAAGCTGCCTTATCTCTGTATTTTTCATAATTATTCAGCGGTATAATCGTGTTTAACCACAAATTTAGTAGCCACAGGCAGTTTCTGTCCGGCAAGACGCATAGCTTCTTGAGCTACATCTACTGGTACACCTTCGGCTTCAAATATAATGGTACCCGGTTTAACAATTGCTACCCAATATTCTGGAGCACCCTTACCTTTACCCATACGAACCTCAGCAGGTTTCTTAGTTACGGGTTTATCGGGGAATATGCGTATCCAAACTTTACCTTCACGTTTCATAAAACGTGTAAGGGCAATACGGGCAGCCTCAATTTGGCGTGCAGTTATCCAAGAAGGCTCCATTGTTTTAAGGGCAAATGTGCCAAAAGCAATGGTATGTCCGCGTTGGGCTATACCTTTTACCCTGCCTTTTTGTTGTTTTCTGAATTTTGTACGTTTTGGCTGTAACATTTCTTTAGTCTTTTAAAATCCTTTTGCTAACTATCGCCTTCCGCCTCCACGGTTGTTTCCACCACCACGGTTGTTTCCACCTTGGCCACCGCCACGGCGATCACCACCGCCACGGTTATCGCGGCGATCTCCACCACGGTTGTCACGACGGTCGCCTCCGCGATTATCGCGACGGTCGCCACCACGATCACCTTTAGGTGCACGATCTTGGTTGCTAACAAAGTTGGGAGAAAGGTCACGTTTACCGTAAACTTCGCCACGGCAAATCCATACTTTGATACCAATTTTACCGTATACGGTAAGTGCCTCGCTTAAAGCATAATCAATATCAGAGCGAAGTGTGTGCAAAGGAGTACGACCTTCTTTGTAAACTTCTGTACGTGCCATCTCAGCTCCGTTCAAACGACCTGATATCATAATTTTGATACCGGCACCGCCCATACGCATAGTTGATGCGATAGCAGTTTTAATTGCACGTTTGTATGAAACACGGGCTTCAATTTGTCCGGCAATATTTTCACCTACCAAAGCAGCATCCAGTTCTGGACGTTTGATTTCAAGAATGTTGATTTGAACATCCTTTTTGGTAAGTTTCTTGATTTCTTCTTTAATCTTATCAACCTCGCTGCCACCTTTACCGATAACGATACCGGGCCTTGAAGTGTGAATAGTAATGATGATTCTCTTAAGAGTGCGCTCGATAACTATCTTAGCTATACCACCTTTTGTAATACGGGCATTTAGGTAGCGGCGGATTTTATCATCCTCAAATAGTTTATCAGCGGCTGTTTTTCCACCATACCAGTTAGAATCCCAACCTTTGATTATACCTAACCTAAAACCTATCGGATTTACTTTCTGTCCCATATTAGTTCTTATCTTCTTTAGAGTCAACAATTAATGTTACGTGATTAGATCTCTTTCTAATCCTGTATGCCCTTCCTTGAGGAGCTGGGCTTATGCGTTTCATCATCGGACCACCGTCAACAAAAACGGTTTTGATGAAAAGGCTGCTATCTACAACGCGGTCGTTTTTCTTTTCCCAGTTGTTTATTGCAGATAAAAGCAACTTTTCTAGCCTGATGGCATATTGGCGCCTTTGGTTGAATTTCAAGGTGTTTAGCGCCTTCTCAACCTGCATCCCCCTGATTTGGTTGGCAAGCAACCTCATTTTACGGGGTGATACTGGGCAATTATTCAATTTTGCTACTGCTTCCATTGGTTTCTCTTGCTATTTATTACTTAACAGGGTGAGTCTTAAATGTACGGGTGGGTGCAAATTCACCCAACTTGTGGCCTACCATGTTTTCGGTAACATATACGGGGATAAACTTATTGCCATTATGAACGGCAAAAGTGTGGCCTACGAAATCAGGTGTAATCATGCTGCGGCGAGACCATGTTTTGATTACTGATTTCTTTTTGCCTTCTGTCATTTGAAACACTTTGCGCTCCAATTTCCAGTCTACAAAAGGTCCTTTTTTAAGTGAACGTGCCATAGTATATTACCTTATTTCTTTCTTCTTTCTAAAATGTATTTACTTGACGCCTTTTTGGGATGACGTGTCTTATAACCCTTAGCTAACAAGCCTTTGCGTGAACGTGGATGACCACCTGAAGCCCTACCTTCACCACCACCCATTGGGTGATCAACAGGGTTCATAGATACGCCTCGGTTACGAGGACGACGGCCTAACCAACGTTTGCGACCAGCTTTACCTAATACCACTTGGTTGTGGTCGGGGTTTGATACTGAACCAATGGTTGCCATACAAGCTACCAATATCATGCGGGTTTCGCCTGAAGGTAATTTGATAGTAGCATATTTACCATCACGTGCCAATAGTTGGGCTGATGAGCCTGCGCTGCGGCATATTTTAGCTCCTTGGCCTGGGCGCAACTCAATGTTGTGAATTGTGCTACCAAGAGGAATTTCTTCGATATATAGGGTGTTACCGGTATCAGGTGATACGCCACGGCCAGCATTTACTTTTTGGCCTACAACAATACCTTTAGGGGCAATGATGTAACGTTTTTCGCCATCGGCATATTGAACTAGAGAGATAAAACAAGTACGGTTTGGATCATACTCAACCGTCATTACTTCAGCAGCAATGTTTTGTTTATCGCGTTTAAAATCAATTATCCTATACTTTTGTTTGTGACCGCCACCCATATAGCGCATGGTCATCTTACCTTGATTGTTACGACCGCCCGATGATTTTTTGGGAGCAATCAGGCTTTTCTCAGGATTGTTTCCTGTAGTAAGCTCGCTGAAAGCGTTAGCTACCCTAAAACGGGTACCGGGGGTTACGGGGCTTAATCTCTTTACTGCCATCTTACTTATACGTTTTCAAAGAAGTCGATATGTTGACCCTCTTTAAGTGTAACAAATGCTTTTTTAAAGGCAGGAGTGCGCCCGGCAAAAACACCTTTTTTGGTGTATTTGGCTTTTGCTTTGCCTGCATATATCATAGTGTTTACGGCTTCAACCTCAACACTGTACAATTTTTCAATTTCAGCTTTGATTTGGTCTTTAGTAGCTTGTTTTTCAACTACAAAACCATATTTCTTAAGCTTATCGGTAGCAACCTGGCTTTTTTCTGTAATCAGGGGCTTTTTTAATATACTGCTCATGTTCTTTCCTCCAATTATTTACTGCTAAGTATATTTTCCAAAACTTTTACTGAGTTTTCAGCCAGCACAAGGCTTTGGTTGTCCAATATGCTGTATGTGTTCAAATCAGAAGCTAATACCACTTTTGAGTTGGGTATGTTACGGCTTGAAAGAACTACATTATTGTTTACCTCAGGTAGAACAAAAACAGCTTTTTTATCGGCTAGCTTAAGATTTGCAAGAATGTTTACAAAGTCTTTAGTCTTTGGGTTTTGTAGGTTGAAATCTTCAACTACTACAATCTCATTCAACTTAGCTTTGTGAGCTAATGCTGACTTACGAGCCAATTGTTTAACTTTTTTGTTTAGTTTGAAACCGTAGTCGCGAGGTTTAGGACCGAAAATACGTCCACCACCACGAAACAATGGAGATTTCATACTACCCGCACGGGCTCCGCCTGTACCTTTTTGCCTTTTAAGCTTTTTGGTAGTGCGGTTAATTTCCCAACGCTCTTTGGTTTTGTGTGTTCCTTGGCGTTGGTTAGCCAAAAACTGCTTCACGTCTAAGTATATAGCGTGATCGTTTGGCTCTATACCGAAAATAGCGTCGCTTAGTACAACTTTTCTTCCGGTATCTGCACCTTGTATGTTTAATACACTAAGTTCCATTTTATCTCTCTACTATTACGTATGAACCTTTGGCACCGGGCACTGTACCCTTAAGTACCAATAGGTTATGTTCTTTAATTACTTTCACTACCACAAGGTTAATGCTCAATACCCTGCTGCCACCTGTGCGGCCTGCCATGCGCATACCCTTGAATACTTTTGAAGGGAACGATGATGCACCCAATGAACCGGGAGCACGCAACCTGTTGTGCTGACCGTGAGTAGCCATACCAACCCCGCTAAATCCGTGGCGTTTAACAACACCTTGGAAACCTTTACCTTTAGAGGTACCGATTACGTCAACAAATTCACCTTCGTGAAAAATATCAACAGTAAGTACTTCACCGGGTTTCATATCATGCTCAAGGTCTTTGTCAATACCTTTAAATTCAGCAAGTTTTGCTTTTGGCGTAGTACCTGCTTTTTTAAAGTGGCCTTGCATAGCCTTGGTAGTGTGCTTTTCGTTTTTCTCGCCATAAGCCATTTGTACTGCGTTGTAACCGTCGGTTTCTTTGCTTTTCACCTGAGTTACTACGCAAGGGCCAGCCTCAATTACTGTACAGGCTACATTCTTACCATCTTCGGTAAAAATGCTGGTCATTCCTACTTTTTTTCCTATTAGTCCTAACATTGTGCTATCAAACTTTAATTTCCACATCTACACCGCTGGGAAGTTCTAACTTCATCAGGGCATCTACAGTTTTTGCGGTTGAGCTGTAAATATCAAGCAATCTTTTGTAAGAGCATACTTGAAATTGTTCGCGCGCTTTTTTGTTTACGTGGGGAGAGCGTAGCACAGTAAATATTTTCTTTTCGGTAGGAAGGGGTATTGGCCCGCTAACTACAGCGCCTGTGCTCTTAACCGTCTTCACGATTTTTTCAGCCGACTTATCCACCAGGTTGTAGTCGTATGATTTTAACTTTATTCTTATCTTTTGGCTTACCATTGTTATACTAAGCTTATTAAGCGTTTACTGATTTTCCTTTAACTTTTGCCAATACTTCCTCAGTTACGTTACGAGGAGCTTCTTCGTAATGAGAGAACTCCATAGTTGAGGTAGCACGACCTGAAGTGATGGTACGCAAAGTTGTTACATAACCAAACATTTCTGAAAGGGGAACTTTAGCTTTGATAACCTGTGCACCGGCACGAGTATCAACACCTTCCATTTGTCCGCGGCGTTTGTTCAAATCACCCATTACATCACCCATGTACTCTTCAGGAGTAATTACCTCCAATTTCATAATAGGTTCTAGTAGTACTGGCCTTGCTTTTGCACACGCGTCTTTGTAACCCATTTTAGCTGCCAATTCAAATGACAACGAATCCGAGTCAACTGCGTGGAATGAACCGTCAAACAAGCGAACTTTAAGGCTATCTACAGGGTAACCTGCTAATACACCATTTGACATTGCTGCAGCAAAACCTTTTTGTACTGCGGGTATAAATTCTTTGGGGATAGAACCACCAACGATTTCGTTTACAAATTGCAAACCACCTTTGTGATCAGCATCAGCAGGCATCACTTCGAACATGATATCAGCGAATTTACCACGACCACCTGATTGTTTTTTGTAAACCTCGCGGTGAGTATAGTTACCGGTGATAGCTTCTTTGTATGCTACCTGAGGAGCACCTTGGTTACACTCTACTTTGAATTCACGTTTCAAGCGGTCAAGGATAATTTCCAAGTGCAATTCACCCATACCTGATACGATGGTTTGACCTGTATCTTGATCGGTTTGTGCACGGAAAGTAGGATCTTCTTCAGTTAGTTTAGCCAAAGCTACACCTAGTTTATCAACGTCGGCCTGAGTTTTAGGCTCAATTGCCAACCCGATAACAGGCTCTGGGAAATCCATTGCTTCCAATACAATTTTGCGGCTTTCGTCGCAAAGAGTATCACCTGTTTTGATATCTTTAAAACCAACAGCAGCACCAATATCACCAGCACCCAATTTATCGATTGGATTTTGTTTGTTGGCGTGCATTTGGAATATACGTGAGATACGCTCTTTGTTACCTGAACGAGTATTGTAAACGTATGACCCGGCAGTCAAAACACCAGAGTACACACGAATGAAGCACAAACGGCCTACATAAGGGTCAGTGGCAATTTTGAACGCTAGAGCAGAAAATGGTTCGCTTTCGCTAGGCTTAAACGAAATTTCAGCACCGGTATCAGGGTCAGTACCTTTAACGTTGTCCCTATCAAGTGGGCTAGGCATCAATTCCATAACAAGGTCAAGCATTGTTTGCACACCTTTGTTTTTGAATGATGAACCGCACACCATAGGAACGATTTTCATATCTAGAGTAGCTTTGCGAAGAGCATCCAAAATTTCACGCTCGGTGATTGATGTAGGATCATCAAAGAATTTCTCCATCAAACGGTCGTCGTATTCAGATACGGCTTCCAATAATTTTTCGCGCCATTCAGTAGCTTCATCTACCATATCAGCAGGGATAGGAACTACTTCATAGGTCATACCTTTGTCGTGTTCGTTCCACACCATACCACGGAAGTTGATCAAATCAACAACACCTGTAAACTCATCTTCAGCACCGATGGGTAATTGCAAAGGAATTGCATTGCTACCCAACATATCACGAACTTGTTTAACAACAGCTAAAAAGTCAGCACCGGCACGATCCATTTTGTTAACGAAACCGATACGGGCAACGTTATAGTTGTTAGCCAAACGCCAGTTAGTTTCAGATTGAGGCTCAACACCATCAACTGCGCTAAACAAAAACACCAAACCATCCAATACCCTAAGTGAGCGGTTTACCTCAACGGTAAAATCCACGTGACCGGGAGTATCGATAATGTTAATTTGGTATTTGTTGTCAAGGTAGTTCCAAAATACAGTAGTAGCAGCCGAAGTAATGGTGATACCTCTTTCTTGTTCTTGTACCATCCAGTCCATAGTGGCTGCGCCATCGTGTACTTCACCAATCTTGTGGTTTACACCGGCATAATACAAAATACGTTCTGTAGTAGTTGTTTTACCGGCATCAATGTGAGCAGCGATACCGATGTTCCTAACGTATTTTAAGTCGCGTGACATAAATTTTTATTGTTGTATTTTAATTTTTTTTGTTACTAAATATCTTACACCCTGAAATGTGAGAAAGCTTTGTTTGCTTCAGCCATACGGTGTGTGTCGTCCCTTTTCTTCACTGAAGCACCTTCACCTTTTGAAGCGGCAATAATTTCAGCAGCTAGTTTTTCGGGATATGATTTCTCGTTGCGTTTGCGTGAGTACTCAATCATCCACTTCATGCCTTGCACTATTTTCCTTTCTGCGGGCACTTCAATAGGAATTTGGAATGTAGCACCACCCACCCTGCGGGCTTTAACTTCTACTGATGGCATTACGTTGTTTAGGGCTTTCTTCCATACGTCGATACCCCTCTCTTGAATTTTGCCTTCAACGATTTCTAAAGCTTTATAAAACAATGCAAAGGCAAGTTGTTTTTTGCCATCATACATCATGTTGTTTATAAAGCGGGTCACCAATATATCGTTATACTGGGGGTCTGGCGCCAATATTCTTTTCTTCGCTTTGGTTTTTCTCATTGCCTTAAAGTGCTATTATTTTTTGCCTTTACCTTTAGCTGCGGGAGCTTGTCCGGGTTTTGGTTTCTTAGTTCCGTATTTACTACGACGTTGGTTACGGCCTTCAACACCGGCTGTATCCAATGCGCCACGCACGATGTGGTAACGTACACCGGGAAGATCTTTTACCCTACCGCCACGTACCAATACTATCGAGTGCTCTTGCAAATTGTGTCCTTCGCCGGGTATGTACGCGTTCACCTCTTTACCGTGTGATAACCTTACACGGGCAACTTTACGCATTGCCGAGTTTGGTTTTTTAGGAGTTGTGGTATAAACACGGGTACAAACACCCCTGCGTTGGGGGCAAGAATCTAGGGCAGGAGATTTACTCTTAAACTCTATGGTTTTTCTGCCTTTTCTTACCAGCTGCTGTATAGTTGGCATATTTTATCTACAATTATTCTATTTTAAAAGGACGGCAAAGGTATGCCTTATTTTGCCCAAATACAACACACTACATAAAATTTTTAAATTTTCTTTACGCATATTTAACTGTTTAGCTAAATAGAACTTGCTGTGCATTGTAAAAAAGCTAACAAAGGTAGTGCAAACAGGTATTATAATTGGTGTGTTTTTTTGAGGGACGGTAAATTAAATTTACTTTTGAGCCTTTAATAAACTAATGGCAGTTAATGATAGTGCAAAAGCATGGGGTGCTTTTGCATGCGTAGCCTTCTTTTGGGGCACAACTTACTTGGCTATAGGGGTGGGCATAAAGAGCTTCCCCCCAATGTTGTTTGCCAGTTTAAGGCATTTGATAGCCGGAACATTAATCCTCACCTATTTCTTTATCCGTAAATACCCGCTACCTCCTAAAGACCAGTTTAAGCACATTATTATAATGTCGTTGCTTATGTTGGGTATTGGAAACGGATTATTGGTTTGGGCACAGCAATTTGTGAGCAGCGGACTCACTGCTATTATCAGCGCAACTTTTCCGTTTGCGGTTTTCTTTTTTAGCTGGGCTTTGGGACAAAGCAAACCGAATGCTAAGGTAATTACAGGTATACTGTTGGGCTTTGTAGGGCAGCTATTTATATTTTATGAAAAGCTTGATTTGCTGAAAAGCGAGGATTTTAGATGGAGCCTGCTGGCTATGTTTATTGCAATAGTGTGCTGGGGTTATGGAGCGGTTTACCGTAAAACAGCTACCATTACGCTCCACTCTTTACAGTTTTCAGGTTGGCAAATGGTTACTGCCGGATTGTTTTTGCTGCCGTTTGCCTTTTTTTCGGGTGAATTTTCAAAACTAAACGTTGTTAGCAGTGATGCACTTTGGGCACTTGCCTACCTTATTATATTTGGCTCAATAGTGGCATACGGCTGCTTTATGTATGTGCTGAATAAACTACCTGCAACAACAGTTTCAATGTACTCACACATCAATACCATTGTAGCTGTATTTTTAGGGTGGTACTTTCTTAATGAACAACTGACTTTTAAGATAGCCATATCTACCGTATTAACCCTTGCAGGGGTTTACTTAGTAAACAACGGTATCAATACAACAAAAAAGCCGCAATAAGCGGCTTTTTATTATAGGTTAAATCTTGTTTCGTATTAATGCGCCGGTTGGGTAGCAGCACTACTATCGTGGTTATGCGCAGTATCATTAGCAGCAGGTTCTGCCGGTGCTTGTGGTGCAGGAGGATTAGCTTTAATATAATCGTTAAGTGTTTGCAACGACTTCTCGTAGTTTCCGCCTACCATTTTATCACCCCACAAACCAAACATATATTTAATAAGTATATTATTTCCCAAATCTGATTCAATACCCATGGTAACTTTTATGCCGCCGTCTTGTGGCTCAAGTTTATGATAGATTTTTGCGGGATTCATTCCTTCAAACTCCATGGTACCATCCACAACACTCATCGGTTCTGATTTGGTGATAGTAACCTTACCCTTGCCAATCTGTTCGTTTTGGCTTACCCATGAGTATGATGCCCCTACACCTGAAAGTGCTTCGCTGTATGTTACCTGCCAGTTAGGATCTGTTTTGTTCCAAGCATTCCAATTATTCCAGTTCTTAAGATTATTTATTTGCTCAAAAATTTGCTCCTGGGGTGCATTAATTACTAATGAACGCTCAGTGCTGAATTTTGAAGGCATAAACAAGCCAACTATTACTAGTAAGGCTGCTAAAACAATAAGGATTATAAATACTGCTTTTAGAACTTTCATGCTTGCGTGTGTGTTTAGTTTTTCGGTAGTTAATATTCTACCGTCGAATATATATATTTAATCTAAATGCAAAAAAACTTTTTACCCCACTTATACCAAAGGATGTATAGTTTTTTGGTTACTTGTGTGCCCGGGTAATTTGTTTTTTACCTGCCGGTCCGGGTAATGCTTCTACTTGTAACCCCAGCGCTTTAAGGGTTCTTTTAAACTGTCCCTTTGCGCAATAGGTAACCAGCACCCCTCCCCTATCCATTGCTGCCACAAGGCTTTCAAGAATTTCTGTTTGCCAAACCTCAGCCTGTTTTGAGGGCGCAAAAGCATCAAAATAAACAAGGTTATAATGTCCCTTGTGATGATATTGAGTGATATCCCCCTCAACTTTTATCACATCAAAACCTGTTGCTAAATTAAACCAACTGCCCCAAGCCGATTGGTGCATTTCGGCATAAGCTTTTGATATTTCCGGTTCGTCGGTTATTCCGTCGTATTTCAACTGCACAGCAATCTCAATAGGCACCGGGTACTTTTCGATAGTGGTATAATTAACAAGCACATTTTTATTGTGTGTCCATTGTTTATAAGTAAGTGCCGCATTTAACCCAGTACCAAAACCCATCTCAAAAATATTCACAGCTTTTTCTCCCCGTTGTAACAAATAGGAAAAACCAGCATCAATGTACACGTGCATCGACTCGGCCAATGCACCGTTACGAGAATGATAGGTTTCGTTCAAATCAGGATGATACAAACTTGACGAACCATCGGCGGTAGTTATTATTTCAAGCATTATATACACTTACAAAAATACTGCACTGCTTTTATTTTATAAATGGTATCCGTTCGTCAAAAGTTTTCAGTAAGGTGTATAATACCTTTTATATTTGTTAGTAATGAAAACCGCCCTTGTTTTTGGCGCTACCGGACAAACCGGTGCCCTGCTCACGGATTACTTGCTGGCACATCCTGACTACGGGACTGTTAAGATAATTGTGCGGGCAAGTACAGGAAAGGAACACCCAAAGTTAAAAGAGTTGGTAAACCCTTTGCGTGACCCTGAGCTGATACAAAATGAAATACGCGGCGATGTGTTGTTTTGTTGCTTGGGCACTACCATTAGAAAGGCAGGTTCGCAAGAAGCTTTTAAACGAGTGGATTATGAATTACCCGTTTCACTGGCCAAAATTGCAAAGCGTAATGCCATCCCGTGCATGGTAACCATATCCTCTGTTGGAGCTATCGCAAACAGCAGTAACTTTTATATACGCACCAAAGGGCAAATGGAAGAAGACATTGCGGCTTTAGGCATTGATAAAACTGTTTTTGTGAGACCATCATTATTGTTGGGCAAAAGGGAAGAAACAAGGTTTGGCGAGTTGATAGGCAAATGGATAATGACACTATTTAACCCGCTGTTTGTAGGAAAACTAAAACGGTATAAGGCAATACCCTCGGCCACGGTTGCAAAAGCTATGATACAACTTGCAGGGGATGATGAAAAAGGGCTTAGATTTGTGGAGAACGATGAGTTGTTTGTTATTGGTAAACTATGAACCGCATTGACCGACTTGTAGCCACATTGATACATCTGCAAAGTAAGCGGATAGTGAAAGCCGAAGAGATTGCCAATCGCTTTGAGATAAGTGTGCGCACAGTGTACCGTGATATAAGAGCCTTAGAAGAGGCAGGCGTGCCTATTGGAGCTGAACCGGGTGTTGGATATTTTATCGCAGAAGGCTATCATCTGCCGCCTGTTATTTTTAGCAAACAAGAAGCTGCGGCTTTGCTTACGGGCGAAAAACTGCTTGAGAAATTATCTGACAGTTCGATATCACAGCCCTACAGTGCTGCAATGAAGAAAATACGTGCTGTGCTTCGCGGCAACGAGAAGGAATATCTTGAAAAACTGGATTCATCTATTGTAGTATACAAACAATTAAAACATCCCGAGGGTTTTCCCAATCATTTTGTAGCCGACATACAGGATGCACTTGCCCACCAGCGGGTGCTTGAGGTGGAGTATTACTCGTTTCACAACAACAAAACCTCTATACGGAAAATTGAACCACACGGCTTGTGTTTTTACAGCGGCCACTGGCACTTAATTGGCTGGTGCAGGCTTCGGCACGATTTCCGTGATTTCCGTACCGACCGCATTAAAAGTATGCATACCACTGACGAGTTTTTTGAGAAAGAAGCTTTTGATGGCCTGCAACACCATTTTGAAAAATTCATGAAGCCCAAAAACATTGAGAAGATTGTGATACGGTTTACCAACAATATGCTTCGTTTTGTGGGTGAGCAGAAATACTATTTTGGCTTTGTGGATGAGAAACGCGGAGAAGACACCACTGATATGACGTTTATGTGTGAGGTATCCGCAGGCGTTGCCAGCTGGTTGCTTGGCTTCGGGAACGAAGTTACCCCGTTGTATCCTGATTCATTAAAAGAACTCACCAAGAAAATGGCAGCAGAGGTGTATGCCCATTATCACTCAGAAATTAACGAACCCGTTTTAGCCGGTTAATTTATTTAAGAAGTGTAATTTAATAGTATTGGTTTTCAACCCGATACAGATGTATTTTCATATTCATTCAACCCTGTTGACATAGGGTTGTCATACAGGCGTAGTTGGTTTGCATCTACAAACTATAACACTATGCAAACTAAAATAATCAACCCTATTAATCTGCTTTATTACAGCACTGAAACTAAGGTAACAGACCTTGCCCAATACGTTGGGGTAATTGCCGATCGTTTGTACGCTGATGCGCTTAAAAACAATATGCGCATTGTAGGTCCTCCCTATTGGCTCTATGATGGATTTACTGGCGATGAAGCTCAATTATTCTCACTTGAAATTGCAATACCTGTTGAAGCATTCCCAGAGAATTACACGGGCGAATTTGCCACTAAAAGCACTGAAGAATTTAAGTGCGTATGGGCGATACACGAAGGCGAGTGGACAAAAATCCCCGAAACATACGGTAAACTGTTTGGCTATATGGGTCAGAATGGTTTAACGCCTACCTACAAAAACCGAGAGATTTATATCCACTCTGATTTGGATGCCCCTGAAAGTATGATTACCCTGATACAAGTAGGAATTGAATAATCCCAAAAAAAAAGAAAACTATGATACTGAACACCGGAATTATTACAGAAAAAATGCAAGAAAGCATTGCTTTTTATAGCACTGCATTTGGTTGCAAAGTTCGTTTTGAAAACGAGTTTTATGCTGTGCTTGAAACCCCTGCAAAAAATGCTGAAATCAGCTTTTTGTTACCCAATCATCCTACACAAAACCCTATCTTTCATAAACCCTTTACAGGACAGGGTATTTATCTGATTGTGGAAGTAGAAAATGTGGATGCTGAGTATGAACGCATAAAGGCTTTAAACATTCCTATAACGTTAGACATTCGCAATGAGGAGTGGGGTGAGCGTCACTTTACCCTTACCGACCCTAATGGGGTAAATGTTGATGTGGTTACCTACCCCCAACAATAAAAAAGGAGGGGTAGTCCCCTCCTTTTCATTTATAAAAGTCAAAGCTGTATTACCGGTTTATGGTAAACTTTTCCCAAACAATCTCATTGCCGCTATTGGCAAATACCATATAGCTTCCAACAGGTATGTTGGTTACATCCAGTTCTATTCCCGCAGCACTGCGGTTAAACTGAACATTGATTTCTTTTGCCTCCATGGTAAACAACTTCACATGGGTTGTTCCGTAATCAGGAAGTGTTATTATCAACTTGTCAGAAGCAGGGTTAGGATATACCCTTACTTTGTTTTCTTGTACTTCACTAACACTTACATTACCCCCACCGCCGCCGGTTTTTGATTGACTGCGATAACGAACAGATGTAGGTGTAAAATTGCCCATTAACTCCGTACCGCTTAATTCTAATACAGGTACCTTATCGGTTTTGGTAAGCCATTTATATTCTACACGGCTGGATGGAAACCCAAACGAAACCGGAAAGGGTTGTGTTACTGATATTGAATCGGTTTGTGTAAGTACTGATTTCACCCTGATACAATCCAGCGGATTGCCGTTTGGTAACGTTATTTTGCCCCAGCCGTCAACATAGTTTTTACGTGTTCCGCTCTGTGAGTATTTGCCCAAGCCGGGTATTTGAACCACCACTCTAAAATCTCCGCTGTCGGTTTTTCCATAAGTAAGCGGAAACCTATAGATATAATCCTCTTCAGTATAAAAACCTGCCAAGGGAATACTACTGAACTTGAAGCCTATTCCTTCAGCCGTAAAACCCGTGTTGGTTGCTTTGTAAAATGAATACACATCTTGAAACGAAAACTGACCGAAGCCCAAATCATCGGCAATTTTTTGCCCCATAGTGTTTAAAAAGTAAAACGAATAAGGGGTTTGTGCTGAACGATAATACCTAACCATTGTACTATCGTTTTTGGTAAGATTTGTAAAATTCCAAATAGTGTTAGCGCCTGTGTTGTTTACGTTTACACCTGCTCCAATCGGTTGAACAGTCATGTACTGAAAGCTATCTCCCGCAACAGGCATATCGCTTTTGGTGATGGTTATCTGAGCACTCAATGCACTTACACTAAATGCGGCTGTTAATAAGGTAAATAGTTTTTTCATAGTGTTTAAACAAAGTTAACCTGATTTGCTGATTTTCAACACTATTGACCGTTTCCTCAGGCAATTTGTTGCAGCAATGGCTGTTTTTATCGTTAACACACAAGCCCAAAGACACGGAACTTTTTGTGTCTTTGGGCTTGTGTAACGGTTGGCTTTATATCAATTAAAACATACTTTGGTTAGATGTAACGGGGTCTGTCTCATTCTTCGGGTTTGGGTTCAACCAATTTACCTTCAGCCCTCAACTGGTTTTCTTTTGATTTACGTTTGCCCCTAAAGAACAAGTACAAATTAGCAAACAACATCAAACCTAAGTATATTGAGAAACGTCCAACTTTCAAACTCAGTATTTCAAACAAACCTTGTGTGTTATACACTCCTGTTTCGGCTTTCAGCATCAGCAAAGCAAACCCGATATTGAGCAGGTAAAACCCGACCTGAAACAGTTTGTTGGTTGCAAAGGCAATCTCCTCCCGCCCTCTGAAAATGTCCAGCATAAACACCTTGCCGTTGCTAAACAATACACGGGCCACGTAATACGTAAGCATAATTGTTACGGGTAAATACACACTGTAGGCGATAACGATGAATGGAGTATCCATGATTGATAATTATTAAGTTGATGATTTATTAAGGTTCTCGTACAATTCTTTTAGTTTGGGTGCAAACCGCCAAAAGGCATACATATTAAAGTAGTGGATGATGCCTAGTACCATAATAATGACCCCCAAACGCAAAGCCAGTTCATTAACCAGTTGACCGGTAGTTTCAATCGCATTCCACCAAGTGATGGAAACCGTAGCATAGCCTAAGTTGAGGAGGTAATAGCCCGTGAGTAGGAATGTGTTATAAGCATGACCCAAGGCGGCATTACCCTCAAAAATGTCGGCTAAAAAGGCTTCACCGCTTCGATACAGCACCCCGCCCACATAAAACGTAATGTAAAATGTGATGGGCAGGTAAATCAGGTATCCGGTGAGGTTAAGTGAAATCATTTTATTTAACTTTCAAAAACATTTGAAAATTTATAACTTTAAAAAAGGGCCAATTGCCCTGTTCAAATCACACATCAAAGGTAAGTATATTTTTGTATTTTCAAAACTTATTGAAAATTAATTTTTAAAAATTCAATTGGCTTTTCTATAAAATGCCACAAAGACACTAAGGCGCTATTTACTTTGCGTCTTAGTGTCTTTGTGGCAAAATTGTTCTCTGATAGATTGCTCAGGCCTTTAAGATGGTCTGCTATAC
>WBUH01000016.1 GCA_008933805.1 Bacteroidota bacterium | reverse complement strand
ACCCTACTGTATCTGAAAGCAGGAACGGGGTATTATCCAACACTACTTTGCGCACGGTACTATCCAGTGTAGCAAACAGTTTATTTTCGGCCAATACATCGCTTTTGGTAAGCAAATTCATAATAGTGCTTTTGCCCACGTTGGTATAGCCTACTAAAGCCACCCTAATCACCCCGTCGCGGTTTTTGCGACGCGTTAGGTTTTGCTTGTCAATCTCGGCCAGTCGTTCTTTCAGCAAGCTGATGCGGTTACGTATTCCGCGACGGTCGGTTTCAATCTCGCTTTCACCCGGTCCTCTTGTGCCCACACCCCCTTGGTGTTTGCTAAGGTGCGTCCACATTCGGGTAAGTCGGGGTAAAATGTATTGGGTTTGTGCCAGCTCCACTTGCGCTTTGGCGGTAGCGGTTTGTGCACGGGTAGCAAAAATATCAAGTATCAGGTTGGCGCGGTCAAGCACTTTGCAGTTGAGTTCCTGCTCAATGTTCCTCACCTGACTTGGAGAAAGCTCATCGTCAAAAATTACAGTATCTACTTTGTATTCCTCAATGTACAAGCGAATGTCCTCCAGCTTGCCCTTTCCTACAAACGTTCGTGTATCGGGTCGCTCCAGCTTTTGTGTGAATTTTTTTAAGGTCTTCACTCCGGCTGTTTCGGCCAAAAACTCAAGTTCATCTAAGTATTCCTTGGCTTGGTAATCGCGCTGCTTTTGGGTTTGCACGGCTACCAGTACCGCAGTTTCCTGTTTTTTGGCAGTATCAAAAAGTTGTTTTTTCAAAAAATATTGTAGCTATTTAAAGCACAAAGATACCAATCACTGAGCATCTTTTATATATTGCTGTAAACTATGAAAACATGAGCCACTTTTAGTGGGCTTAACGTATTTTTTTATGATTAAAATTGCTTTTAAAGGTATATCCTGCTTGTTTGTCATTCTATTTCTTGTCCTTAGTTCATCATGCAGTACCAGGTATGGTCACATCCCCAAAGTAAAAAAACCAACACAGTCCTCTTTGGTTAAAAAAAAGAATGGTAAAAAACACATAACATTAGCCTCAAAACCAATCGTTCTTACGTTTTCTACCCCTAATCATTCTAACCCTCACATTTGCTCTTATGATACGGTGAATGAGCCAAGAAGAGCGGGGCGTGAAATAAGAGTAGTACACACAAACCGTATTGTGACGAACTTATACGATAAAGTTGAGCAACATGATACGAGTACTTTGGCTACAAACAATAATGTTGCAGAAACACATTTAGGGATTGACAACATTACTGAAGTATTAGTTACAATGATTTTAGGAGTAGCCGCAACACTATTTTTTGCAATATTAGCGGCTATAATAGCCTTCACTGTTGCTACAGTAATTGAGTCTTCAGCAAGTCCTTTAGCAATTGTTTTTTACGGCTACATGATTGCCTTGTTTTTATTGTTTATGATAGTTGTCGGTTCGGTCGCAAAATTTTTCTCAGGCATTCGAAAAAAATTAAAAGTATATGTTGGCGGAAAACCACACACCCTATCAGAAATAAAGAAGATGAGCAGAGCAATTAGGGTTAAGCATAATTTCTTCAACTTCATCGCAGCTCTAATACTCACCCTATTCCTTTCAGTATTGTTTTTGGCCATTACCAATGCAACAGCTCCACTTTCTGCACTTCTGACCTTCTTTGGATTTTGGTGCCTTGCAGGTATTACTCTGTTCTATTTTTTCAAAACAATATGGCTGCTGCTGTTCGTTAACGATTAATCTACACCAACCTGCTGTCAATTTCAATAGTGCCTGTTAATATTTTGGCAACGGGGCAAGCCTTTGCCACTGTTAATAACCGTTCTTGTTGCTCTTGTGATAAAGCTCCCGCTAAGTGCAGTTTGCGAATGAAAACGGTATGTTTACCCTGTGGGGTATCTTCTTGTTCCATATTTAAGGTTACGTGCACATTTTCAAGCGGCCAGTTTTTCCGTTCGGCATACATTTTTACAGTAATGGCTGTGCAGCTTCCCAAACTTGCCAGTAATAACTGGTATGGGGCAGGTCCTTTATCAAAACCACCTTTGTTTTCAGGCTCATCGGCCAAAAAAACGTGGTTTACGGTATCAATTTGAGTAGTGTATTTTTCACCTCCCAAAAACACTTTCACATCGTTATCAAGCAGTTTTTCCATATTTCAATATAATGTAATTTTTTCAAGCTGCCCTGTTTATGGGTGTTTTATAAGTGTTTGTCATTTTTTTGTATAATAATCTGTGATGGTTAAAATATTTTATCATTTGCATCGTTTTCATGATGTTTAAGGATAGTTTTCGAGCATTAAACAGGTTTATCCCGATTTTTTTGGGGCATTTGGTGGCTTAGACAAATGCAGTAAGTAAAATTTTTAATGTTTGGTATGGTGTTCAGGCAGGGCCAAAAAGGGGTCCTGCCTGTTTTTTTTTATAGTCAGCCCAACCCAAGCCATTTTTCATACGTGATAGTGAGTAAGAAAACATTAAACTCTTATGAAAAAAATTTTATTGGCTTTGGTAGCTGTATTGAGTTTAGCCTTACATAGCAGGGCTCAAAACAATGTCAGCGTATATGGTAGCATAGATACTGCCATATCAGGAAAAAAGGTGTGGGTTTCCTTTTCAGGTGGCCCGGGTTCAGGTTGTTTCTTTATTGATAGCACCACTACCACTTCTACAGGTGATTATTATTTCCCTAATTTAAATTTGGGCGCTTGCAGCTACGGTAGTATTTGGGTAAGCACCGTTGGTTGCCGCAACCAATACGATACTCTTACCCAAAATGACTTTTACGACTCAACCAAAAACAACGATACGCTTTGGTTAAATTTCAGGTATTGCGATACGGGTTGCAGCAAGTTCTATACTTCAGTGTATAGCTTTGTTAATCCATTTACCAAGCAAATAACAGTTGATGCCAACACCAACGGAAACAAATTTTACTGGAATCTATTGGGCGGCAGCAAATACAACGGCTTGGGTACCACATTCTCAGTGCCTTCAGCTGGTGGCTACAACGTTTCTTTTGTGTCAAGGGATACCCTGTTGGGCTGTCACGATTCAGTGCCCTTATACTTATATGTGCCCGCATACGATAGTGTATTTGTTAAAGGCCAGATTGATACTCCTATAAACGGTTATCCGGTAGTGGTATCGCAATTTACTAGTTGGTATGGCTGGTGGCATACCGAAACGTTTTACACGAATAGCAGCGGCCAGTATTCAGGTTGGTTCAAAGTGTTAGACTCGGCAGGTAAAATTAATGCGTCAATTTTAGATTGCCGCAGCGACTCAATAGTTAACGATAATCCTCATTTGCATTACCGCGATACGGTAATTATTGATTTTGTTTATTGCCCTGCTTACAATCCATGTGCCGGGTTCACAACCAACTTTAATTATAGTGTTTCAGGTTCCTTAGCATACTTTAGTCCTGGTTGGTCAAGTACTGCTAATTCATTCTATTGGTCGTTTGGCGATGGAAGTTTTTCAACTGCTAAATACCCAACCCATAATTACGCATCGGTTGATAGTACTTACAACGTTTGTTTAACAGCATGGGATACCGTGCGGGGATGTGGGGATACCATTTGTAAAAATGTTCACATTGATCCACGTGCATTCCTTGCCGGGTATGTGGATTTGGATAGCACCTCTTCTCAAATCGACAGCGGTTTTTGCCGTGTATGGTTGATTAAACGCGACAGTGTTGGTAGCGATGTATTGCTTACTGCTATTGACTCGACCAATTTAACCGACTCTGGTACTTATATGTTCAGGGTGATGCCCGGTAATTATCTGGTAAAAGCAGCGTTGTTGCCTTCATCAATCCATTACAGTAATTATTTACCTACTTACCATACTAAAGCCAGCTTGTGGAGCAGTGCTACTAATGTGTCTATTACAACCAGTCCTTACACGGTTGCCAACATCACATTGATTAAGGGTACTAACCCCGGCGGCTCAGGGTTTATTGGCGGTCTTGTTTCGGTAGGTGCTAACAAAACAGGCGACCCTGTTGAAAAGGCGGATGTGTTGTTGTTTACTGCTGCCGGACACCCTGTTGCGTTTGTTAAAACCGATGGGGGCGGAGCTTATAGCTTTAGCAACCTTGCTTTTGGCAGCTACAAAGTGCGCATTGAAGTAATAGGCAAACCCAGCGAGGAGTATTTAGTAACTCTTACCGGTGATAACCCAAGTGCTACCAACGGTAACTTTGATGTGAACAGTAAAGATATTAAACTGAAAAAATCAGGAACAGGAATACTTGAAACAACTGCTGTTGCTTTGGGTATTTATCCTAACCCCGCAAGCAACAACGTTTCATTAAACTTTGAAAATGCTGCGGACGGCGTAGCCACTGTAACTATTTACGACTTGGCCGGCAAAGCAGTAAAAACACTTGCACTGCCTGCGGTACAGGGCAATAACATTTTGAATGTTGATTTGGAAGGCTTGAAAAACGGCTTATACATCATAGGTGTAAGTACAACCCATGCCCAATACACAGGCAGGGTTTCGGTTAGCAAATAATTATCAATTGTAGTTAAGTACTTTTAATCCGAAGGGCGGGGTCGTAAGACCCCGCTTTTTTGTTTTTGGGCATGATGGCATAATTGGAGGACAGCATATAAAATGCTGTTCAGTTGGATGTGCCACCTCGAATGGCTTAAACCATTCGAGGTGATATAATCTAACAGCCGCGGACTTTATGTCCGTCGGAATTTCCGATGCTTGTGGAATGCCTGACTGAATGCCCGTCCAAATACTCAAAATACATCCCCTACATAACATTCAAAACCCTATTTTTGCGCCATCAGCACGTATAATTACACCACCGATGTTTTAATAGCCGGAGCGGGCCCTGCGGGTGCCACCACTTCGTTATTCTTGTCAAAAGAAAAAATACCCCATATCATTATTGATAAGGCCGTTTTTCCGCGCGATAAAATTTGCGGCGATGCCCTTAGTGGCAAAGTAGTAGAGGTTTTTAAAAAACTCGACCCTTCGCTAATCGATGAGATTGCCGCCAATCCAAATGAATACACCCCCAGCTGGGGCGTAAAGTTTGTTGCGCCCAACTATAATTTTATTGATATACCGTTTAAGAGCGACCTAAGCAAAGAAAAACATGCGCCGGGTTTTATCTCAAAACGGTTAGACTTTGATAATTTTTTGGTGAGCAAAATCAACCCCGAGTACGCCCAACTAATGCAGGGCACTGAGTTGATTGACGCTACCCGTACCGATGGCGGTTACGCGCTGAAACTGAAACAGGGGGATAAAGAAATATCGGTGTTTACCAAGCTATTGATTGGCAGTGAGGGCGACCGTAGCATAGTAGCCAAAAAACTGGCAGGCCATAAAATGGAACCCGCACATTATTGCGGAGGCATACGTGCTTACTATAAAGGAGTTGAAGGGTTGCACCCCCAAAACTATATCGAGCTTCACTTTTTAGATGAATTATTGCCCGGGTATTTCTGGATATTCCCCATGCCTAACGGTATGGCCAATGTAGGGGCAGGTATTCTAACCAAAGCGGCAAGTGCCAAAAAGGTGAACCTGCGCGAAAAGACACTTAAAATTATTAATGAAAACCCGCAAATAGCACCCCGTTTTAAAAATGCCACACTTGAAGGCAAAATACTAGGGTGGGGCTTACCGTTGGGCTCAAAAAAGAGGAAAATAAGCGGAGAAGGCTTTTTGCTTACGGGCGATGCCGGTAGTTTGATAGACCCTTTTACGGGCGAAGGTATCGGTAATGCCATGATATGCGGAAGATTTGCTGCCGATGCTGTGAAAAAGGCATTGCAAACAAACGACTTTAGCGCAAATGCACTGGCCGGTTACGATGAAGACGTGTACCGCTATTTGTGGAGCGAACTAAAGCTAAGTCATACCATGCAGAAGCTTTGCAAATACCCGTGGTTGTTTAATGCCGTGGTAAACAAGGCATCAAAAAACACAACCCTGCGAGAAACCATTTCGTGTATGTTTGAAGATATGGATATGAGGGCCAAGTTTAGTAACCCCTTATTCTATCTTAAAATTTTATTCGGTTAAGGACATTTCTTATAACATTTCAATAATATTGAAAGTCTTTTCACACAGTTAAAAACCTATACCACCGTGCTAAAGAAAATACTACCCGCCTTTTTACTGCTTTCTTACTTCGCCAATGTTTCAGCACAAGACCAAAAGCCCGATTTCGGGCAGCTTACAGGTAATTTTCAAACCGGCAGCAACTTCTTTATTAAAGATGATAAATTGGGTCAGTTGCCGCCGCAATACACCAGGCAATTATCAAGCAACGAAAGTTTTCTGTTTCTTAATTACAAGGTAAAAGGCTTCGATTTTAACTTTCGTTACGATTTCTTTTCAAACTCAAACCTGTTAGCTCCGTTAGCTTCATACAGCAACCACGGTATCGGGTTTTGGAGCATCAGCAAAGATGTAGGAAAGCTAAACTTTACCGTAGGTTCGTTTTACGATCAAATTGGTGCAGGATTGGTGTTCCGTGCATTTGAAGACCGACTTATCGGTATTGATTATGCCGTGCAAGGGGTAAGGGTGAAATATACCCTTAGCGATAACTTTTTTGTGAAGGCTTTTGTGGGGAACCAAAAAGGCTTTTTTAATGCCACTACCTTAGAGGATAGCCGTTTCAACTTTTCAAAGCAAGCCCTTTCGGGTGTTAATGCAGAGAAGGGATTCCGCCTGTCAGGAAAAATAAACCTAAACGTAGGTGCGGGCGCAGTTAACCGTACTTTGGACGATGGTACCATGAGCCAGTTGGTAACCGAAATAAACGGTATGCCGCTTGAAAGAAGGTTTATTCCCAAATACAATACCTACGCTTTTACAGGATATACCACCATTAACTTGTTTGAGAAAGTGAGCATGTACTTTGAGTACGCTCACAAAACCCAAGAAGCATTGCGCAATAACCTTTCTACCGATTTATATTCTTCGCAAGGCAAGGTGTTGTTGGGCAATATTTCGTATTCAACCAAAGGCTTTGGTATCAATGTACAAGGTCGCAAAATTGATAAGTACCAATTCCGCAGTTCACCTTATAACGTGTTGCTAAACGGCATTGTTACTTATATGCCAGCGTTAACCCGTCAAAATACCTATCGTTTATTGGCTCGTTACAATCCGTTTGCTCAAGAATTAGGAGAGGAAGGCATACAAGCCGATTTTACGCTGACTCCTGAAAAAAATACCACTGTGACGGGTAACTTCTCGTATGTGCAAAGCAACGGGGTGCAGCCCGGCAAAACAACTAAGTTGTTTAGGGAGGTGTATGTTGATGTGAACCACAAATTCAACAAAAATTTTAAAATGACGTTGGGTTTTCAAACCATCTTCTACAACCAAAAAATATATGAGTTGAACACATCAGCACCCGATGTGCAAACGCTTACCCCTTTTGGCGAGTTTAACTACAAAATTAGCCGTAAGCAATCGTTGCGTTTAGAGTGGCAATACCTTCAAACCCAACAAGACCAAGGTAGCTTTGTAAACGCGCTGATTGAATACAACATAGCCCCCAAACTTTCGTTTGCCGTAGGAGATATGGTAAACACTGCGCCTGTGCGTACCCCCGGTACTCCGCAAGAACTTATCTCAAACGAGCAGATACATTATTACACTGTTTTTGCCGCCTATCAAGAAGGCCGTACCCGTTTTGTGGCTGAGTACAAAAAGCAAGTAGCGGGCGTAAACTGTACCGGTGGTATTTGCCGTATTGAGCCTGCATTTAACGGAGTACGTGTGGCTGTTACAACTTCTTTTTAAAAATAATAGTCTGTATATTTAGCTGATTATGAAACCGATGAAATTGATACATAAAACCCTTTTTGCAAGTGCAGCCTTGCTGGCTTTTGCTGCTTGTAAAGAAGAAAACCCCGGTGTGATACTTACTAAACCCGCCGTGCAGTTTTATGATACAACGTATATAGCTGCTGCTGCTGAAACCCCGCAATCTAAAAACTCATTGGTTGAGGATTTAACGGGCGCACGTTGCAGTAATTGCCCCAAAGGCCATAGGGCCATCGAAGAAATGCAGCTGCGTAATCCCAACAGGATTGTTGCGTTGAGTATTCACGGTAGGGATTTTCCGCAGTTCACCACTCCTTTAGATAGTACTAAAGATGTGGATATGCGCACCAACTACGATTTGCTGATATACAACATAGTGGGACGCCCCGGCGGTTTGCCTTTTGGTACAATTGACAGGGTACACAAATCTCCTACGGCAGGTACTTGGGAAGGGTATGCAGTAAGCCGTATGGCTGTGCCCACACCTGTAAACCTGTACATTGAGAAAAGTTATGACCCTGCCACCCGTGAATTGAATGTGAAATTGAAGGCAGTGTTTACTACCGATACATTAACCATGCGTCCGTTTTTTAGCGCGGGTATCTGCGAAAGCGGTATCATAACCCCGCAAAAAGATGAAGATTTAGCCAGCGACCCTGTGAAAAAGGGTATTGAACTTAATTATGTGCACAATCACGTATTGCGGACTATGGCTGCGTTTAAAGACCCATTGTTGCCCGCTTCTGTTAGTGGTATGCCCGAAAAGAACCGCGTAGTTGAAAAATCGTTTTCAATTAAGTTGAAAAACGAATGGAATGCGGATAAATGCTCGATCGTATTCTACGTTCACCGCGATGCAGATGTTTTGCACGTGGTTGAAGCGAAAGTGAAATAGTATCCCTCTTTTATCAGAAGGTTTCATCCTTCCGATTATAAAATCGCAGCCCGAAGAAACTTACGTTTCTTCGGGCTGCATTGTTTTAGACTGTATAATTCTACTCAAACACCCGTAATAAATTGCCGTTCAGTTGGGTTTTGTAGGTTTTTAGTGCGGTTTGTGCCGGACCAAGCACCACAGTGCCGTCATTAGTAAATATCGAGCCATGTCCCGGACATTCGTAGCGGTTGTTTGCACCGCTAAAATTAATTTCAACTCCGTTGTGGGTGCAGTTTTTTTGCGCGGCTATATATTGCCCTGCAAACGTTCGGGCCACAATTACCGTTTCAAAATGCATAAACCCGCCGTCGGTTAGTAAGGCAAAGTTTGCGGCATTATTCAAGTCTATTGTAAAATCAAGTTTAGGAGGTGGGGGAGGATGTGGTCCCTGCAAGCTGGGTCTGGGTTTTCGCTCGGCAGTATCTCGGTAGCCTGTATCTTGTGTGGCTACAATTTCTTGAGGTAAAAAATCGATTTTAGTGCAGCCAACGCAAAAGGCCGCTATGCTAAGTCCGGTAAGCTCTATAAATTCTTTACGGGTCATTGTGGCCCGTTCATGTTTCGGCCTTTCATTTCAAATTCAAGCCATAATAACTCAAAACCGCCTTCGGGTTTCTTTGAGAATTTTGCCTCAAACTCGTATAAATATCCGGTATCAATAGAAAAGCTGCCCGATAGCCAAACACTTTTCTTTTTGTCCTTTATTCTCTGAAAATATATTGATTTAGAAAAAATTACATCTTCAATCAGTACCCGCAATTGTTCTTTGTCGGCATCAGTAAGGCTTTGTCTTTTCTTTTTCTCCTTTTGTTTTTTTTCAGCCTTTTCAGGTGCAGGTTGGTTTTTCTTCACACTGTCAGCCTTGGCCGCAGAGTCCTTTTTGGGAGCAGCGGCAACAGTATCTTTAGGGCGCGGCATCAACTTCACATTCAGCTTCATGTTTTTGCGTATTTCAAAACGCACAATGCTTGTGTCGTAGCCTTTTGCTGAAACTATAAGGTTGTTAGTGCCGGGCACTAAGTCGTCAATCTTAAATGTGCCGTCGGTTTTTGAACTGTCAGAGAATTTTGTGCCCGAAATAAGCACGTGTGCTTTGGTAATCGGACTGGCCGATAGCGAGTCGTAAATGGTGCCTGTAAGGGTGTATTTTTTGTTTTGCGCATACAACCCGCTTTGCAGGGCTATAAATGCCCCCACCACCGATAGTATATAGGCAAACTTTTTCATTAATAGCAAATCTAAGCAATATGAGTTAAAAAGGCATTAAGCCACCGCAGGATTAATAGAAATGCGTAATAAGTGTTTGAAATGCTTATGTTGCGCGGCCTTCAAAGGTAGTGATGTACTCTATTGCAACATTGTTAAACACTTCGGGACGTTCTACATTCACCACATGGCCGCAATTTTCAATCACATACAGGGTACTGTTAAGGTGGGTTTTTACCATTTCGTGCACAGGTTCCAAAAACATATAATCTTCTTCGCCCATCACATAAAAAATGGGTAAGTGCAAGGGCTTTTCACGAAACAGTTTCAGCAACGGGTTTAAATCTTTTGTGAGTTTAAACCAGCGTAAAAACTCTTTCTGATATAGGTTTTTAGCTTCTTTGATAAACAAGTTGCGCGATTGTGCGTGATTGGCTTTGGGCAACAATATCCACGCATAAATTTTATACAGCCACATATAGGGGATGATGCGTTTGATGGCATTGCCCACATTAACCAATATGCGTGATTTGATGGTGAGGCGGGTTACTGCACCACCCAGTATCAGCGATTCGATCCGTTCAGGGTTTATTTCGGCAATTGTTCTGATAATAATCGTACCTAATGAAATACCTACAAAATGGGCTTTTTGTATCTGTAAAAAATCCAGCACATCCAGCACATCTTTACTCACATCTTCAAACGTGTATTTGCTTTGCCAAACCTCGCTAAACACATTTTGCGATTTACCGTGTCCGCGCAAGTCAATCAGCAATACATTAAAGTGGGTTTTAAAGTCTTTTACCTGTTTGTACCAAACATTTGAGCTTCCCCCTGCGCCGTGCACAAAAACTACCCATACAGGTGATGTGGCATGGCTATAAACTTTATGATACAACATGGGGTGTTTTGAAATAATCAACAACAATAAGGCTAAAAAGTTGTAACACCCAAAACAAGGCTAAGGGTTTAAAATAAAAAAGGCCGGTGTGCACATTGCACATCCGGCCCTCAGAGCAGTGGTAAAGTGTATTATGAGTTTAGGTTAGCAACAAAAATGTTGTTTTTGTTTTGTCCCCTAAATGCCATCAACAAGCCATTGCCTGCAGGTGTTAAAGCAGGTCCGTTTTGCGATTGCATTCCTGTATCAACTTGTGGGGCATAGTTAATGCCATCGGTTGACCAAGATACAAAAATGTTGGGGTTGTTGGGGGCGTTTAATCCGTGCCAGCCAGCATAAAACACACCCAATGAATCAGAGTGAGTTAAGCCGGGGCTGTCAACAGTAGCACTGGTAGTAATCTCGCTTTGTGGGCTCCAGTTAGCACCGTTTTTCGAGTTTGATTTCCAAAGGTTATCTTGGTCTAAGCCACGCCATAGCATGGCAAACAAACCGCCTTGGGTGTTGGTTCCGCTAACAGCAGGGCCGCTTTGGGTAGCACGGTCTTGCAGCTCAACTTGTGGGCTCCAGGTAATACCGTCACTCGAAGTAGAAATCCAGATGTTAGCTTGGTCAAGCCCGCGCCATGCCATTACAGCGCCAATGCCGTCAACACCGGCCAATGATGGATTGTTAGTAGTAGCACGGTCTTGTAGCTCAACTTGTGCGCTCCAGTTTAAGCCGTCAGTTGAGTATGAGGTCCAGATATTGTTCTGTCCGGTTCCTCTCCAAGCCATGATAAACCTGCCGTTAATTACACACAATGCAGGAGCATTGGCAGTAGAACGGTCAGTAAGTTCTTTTTGGGCAGTCCATGAATGTCCGTTGTCGTTTGATACAGATACCCAGATGTTGTCTTGGTCCAAGCCTCTCCAGGCCATGCAGATAAGGCCTCCATTGGTTGCCAAGGCAGGCATGTTACGGGTTGCGCGGTCTGTTAGCTCCCTTGGAGCCGACCAACCGCTTAGTGTTTGTGCAGATGCAGTCATTTTTTTGATAGTTTAAGTGGTTTAATAACTAATAAAAGTTCAAGTTTTTAATAAGAAACTTGAAACTAATGAGGGACAAAGTACGAGGGTTATAGTCGGAAAAGTACAGATGCTTCTAACGGAAACATAAAACAGGTGTTTTTATCTGCTTGCAACAAAAAAATAATTAATAGCTAAAAAATTGATTTGGTGAGCGGATAGCAGAATTAACAAAAGGTTTATATGCTAACCTTGTTGCAAAAATCCTAAAGAAAACTAACTTTGGTACATCTAAAACACACATCAACATGGCAGTAAATACAATTCCTCTACCCGAAGCCGAAATTTGGCAAGCTAACTGGATTGAAAGCGAAAGTTTAGCAAACGATCCATCAAAAATCAGAAGTTTTTTAATACCTATTGCTGATTTACAACAAGTAATTGATGAAATGGGTGTAGCAAATGCACGCGGCGTGCTTGGCATTACCCCCGAAGGTGAATACAAATTCATGCTTGTAGGCGTTAACTCAGCCGGACATACAATGGTTAATCCATTGTTGGGACAGCACGTTTATGACCTTACACAACCTTGCCCTCCCGTTTGTGGAACAGGCCCATTGAGCGGCAGGAAGCCCGAAGAGTCATTATAATAAATTTCCATGCAGGAAATTTTATATCGCGTATACCAAATTCTTACCTATGTTGATATAGTAGCCTTTTTTGTGCTAACGGCTTTGCTGCTGTTTAGTTTTAATAGGCTAACAACAACATTAAAATGGTTTACCGTATTTGAATTTTTGGTGTTTGTTATAGTGTTAGTAGCCCTTATAATGGCGAAAATGGCTATACCAAACACCATTTTATTCCACTCCGTATTTTTTGCTCAACTGTTATGGCTTGTAATTTATTACCAACGATTATTTAGAGGTACAAAAGCAGCACAAGTAATTGCAGGCATTGGAATTGTGAGCCTATCATGGGCTATACAAAAATATGTTACAGATTGGGCAGAAATTAAGGGGCAATTAGGTGGACAACTATATTTTATGTCAAACCTTTTGTTTATAGGTTTGTCAATAGTTTACTACGTTTATACACTTACAGGTTTAGCAAAATTGAGCCACCCGCTTATTAACGCAGCGGTGCTTATTTATTTTTCAGGCACATCCGTAATTTTTCTTTTTGGTGATTATCTCTTAAAAATAGATCCAGGCGTGCAGGCTATGATTTGGATATTAAACGTATTGTTACATATCATTTTTGTATTGCTGATATTTGTGGATATATGGAAAACCCTATACCCGGCCAAGAGAATATTATAAACCTTATTGTGTTTTTTGTATTAATGGCATTGCTGTTGGCCTTAACGGTGGTGTTTATTTATACATTTTCTAAAAAGAAAATCTTAAGCGAAGAGATAAAACGCAACGAGCTGGAGCTGAAACACAAAACGCAAATGCTGCACGCGGTGCTGATGGCGCAAGAAGAAGAGAGAAGAAACATAGCCCGCGATTTGCACGACGATATTGGGGCGGCACTTACCATTATTTATCAAAATGCCAGCCGCCTTGCTGATGAAATAGGACCCAAACCGGTTTTGGCCGACGGTATTTTGTCGCTCACTTCCAAAACCATACAAAGCACCCGCCAGATTTCGCACAAACTATTGCCGCCCGTGTTAGAGAAATTCGGTTTGGGCGCAGCGCTTAAAGAACTGTTTGAAGATGTGGCGGTAGGTGGCGGAGTGGAGACCAAATGTGAGGTTGAGATAAACGAAAGCCATTTTAGTGAAGAACAACAGCTAAATATTTTCAGAATTTCGCAAGAGTTGGTAAACAACTCGCTGAAACATGGAAAAGCCACCCAACTAAGCCTTGAATTGGCCGAAAGTGATAAGGGGTTGTATTACTCGTATCGGGATAACGGCAAAGGGTTTGATTTAGAAAAAGCAAGCAAAGGTCTTGGTTTGAAAAACATTGAAAACCGCGCCGAAATGCTGAATGCTTCTCTGAAATTTAAAACAGAAGAAGGTAAAGGAATGGGTGTATTATTGCTTATTAAATACACGCTATGAACACACACACTATCCGCATAGCCATTGCTGACGATGAAGCCCTGTTTAGAACAGGAGTAGCCGCCCTACTAAGGGGCGAAGAAGATTTTGAAATTATTTTTGAAGCCGAGAACGGTAAGGTGCTGATTGAAAAACTACCGCAATACCCTTTGCCTGATTTGGTGCTTATGGACTTGAAAATGCCCGAACTGAACGGCGTTGAGAGTACCAAAGAGATTAGGAAACGCTATCCGCAAATTAAGATTATTGCCCTTAGCAGTTATTTTAGTAAATCGTTTGTTATAAATATGATTGATGCGGGGGTATCGGCCTATTTATCAAAAGATAGCAGCAGCAAACAGGTAATAGATGCCATACGCGGGGTGATGGAAAACGGTTATTACTACGATGAGGTGGTGATGAAGCTGATTAACGAAAATATGCTGCAAGGCAACAAAACGCCTGTAAAAAGCGTATTTGATAATCTATACCTCACCAAAAAAGAGAAGGAAGTACTTACCCTTATTTGTGCTCAATATACCACGCAGGAAATAGCCGATAAACTATTTGTAAGTCCCCGCACGGTAGATGGGCACCGCAACAACTTGTTGCAAAAAACTAACTGTAAAAACACAGCCGGGCTGGTTATTTTCGCCATCCAAAACGGTATTGTCGATATCGAAGATTTAAATCCTTTGTAATTATTGTTTTTCGCCAATCAATATCATGGTGGTTGGCGGGTAACTTATGGGTACAAGGTTTCCGTTTTCAAGTTCAAACAACGCTACTTTGTCTTTCCATCTGTGTTCGGCAATCCACTCGTTGGTATAAGCCGCCGATTCGGGATGGATGACAAACCCGGCGTCTTTTAATTGCTGTTGCCACTCGTCAAAATCCCAAAAACAAAACGTTTCGTGCATTTCGCTACGCCAGTTATCCGTATAGTCTTTTCGGCTCATAAACTCGGCAGCATTTTGCAGGCTGGTTACGGCAAACTTTTTACCGTCAACCTCTTTCATGGTATATTCCAGTTTATAGCCTTCGGTGGCTCTAAAATCGTTTGCAAATCGTAAAAACCTTGCATAGGTAGATAGGCCGCGCAAGTGGGCCGATAACTCTTTTCGCTCTTCAACCTCCTTAAAAACATCATGGCCGTGCCCGTCTGTATCGTTCAGCCACAGATATACCTCGCGGTGTTTATTGTAAGGGGCTACCACGTCGCGGTTTATCCAAACCCCGCCCGAGGCAAGCTCTGCAAACCTGTTTTTAATAAATTGCAGTAAATCTTCACGGCTTCCGTACGATTCAATCTCATGCGTAAGCGATGAAGTGTGGATGGTATTCATGCTGTTAGGCTCAAACACCAATCCTGTAACGGCATTCTTTTGTGAGAAAAACACAAAGGGGTTTGCAAACTCACCGTTTAGTTTGCGTTGTTGGCACAACTCAAACAAATACCTCGAAACCTCTACCCCGTAAAAATCGCTTTCGCGCAATTTTTCCTGCTTGCAGGCCAATCGTATCCACGAGCCCACCGCACAACCAATATCGCCAATACGTCCCTGTTGTATATACCTTGCCGTATCATCAAACTTCATTTCGGCTATCTCATCCATTTGGCGCACATACACGTTATAATCCCTTGTTTCCGTCAGGTCGCCATCGTTGCCAATCATTGCATCTTTAAACAACAACTGTACTTTTTCACCCAGCGCATATTGTGTCCATACTTTTTGGGATGCGGGATGAATATGCTCGCTAATCCAAGCGTCTTTCGTCCAGTTTTCACTATTGGCAATCCGCTCCACAATGTCCCAAGGCATAGGAGCTTTGTACTCCCAAGTGTTAATATTGGTAAGCTCTGCCGGAAGTATGGTGTAACCTAACTCCGCATACATTTTTAGTACAGGGGTAGAGCAGATTACCGCTGTGTTGGAAGGATTGATATCCAGTTGCAAATCGCTGTCGTGACGAATGCGTTTTGTGGTGTACGAGGCAAAATTGGGTAGGTTGCCTACATCATCTACCCCATATATGTACACGGGTATTGTAAGTTGGTTGCCGAAACCTTGTATCGAAATTGCCCGAAGGTAAAAGGGTAGGGGATTACGGCGCGTATTGCTGTGGTTGGCCGATGTTACGGCAAAAATTACTGCCTCAATGGGTTCTTGTATGGTAATGGGGTTTCCATATACATCCTTTTGACCTTGTAACCCTTCTTGCACAAGGGTATTGATACAATTGAACTGGAAATTGGTGAGCAGTTGGTGACGGCCGGGTATTAACAAGTACATAATAACTGTGTGCGAAAGATACTATTTGCTTGTTTTATCTTGCAACACCAAATGAATGCACCCCAAAATATAAAAGTGGCTGTTGATGCCGTTGTTTTTGGCTACTCAAAAAGCGACGGAGTATCGGTATTGCTGGTGCAGCGCAAATATGGCGACTATAAAGGCAACTGGGCACTGCCGGGTGGCTTTGTGCATACGGATGAAAGCCTTGAAGATGCCGTGCACCGCGAACTTGCCGAGGAAACAGGTATTAGTGTGAACTACCTTGAGCAGTTGTACACGTTTGGCAACCCTAACCGCGACTCACGCTACAGGGTGGTTTCGGTGGCTTATTTTGCATTGGTTAAATCAGCCGATTATCAAAAATTAAAAGCCAGTACCGATGCTGAAAACGCGCAGTGGTTTAATATAAAAGAACTGCCTTCGTTGGCGTTTGACCATGCTGAAATTTTGCAAACGGGTATTAACCGTGTACGGGCTAAAATACGGTACCAACCCATTGGGTTTGAGTTGCTGGATAAGAAGTTTCCCTTTGCTGATTTGGAAAGATTGTACACTACTTTGCTGGATAGGGAGATTGACCGACGCAATTTCTCAAAAAAGGTGATGGCATTGGGAATTTTAGATGCTACCAACGAGATTGCTAAATCAGAAGGGGCAGGTCGCCCCGGTAAGCTGTTCAGCTTCAATAAACAACGCTACCAACAACTGGAAAAAGACGGAATAAACTTTGAGATTTAGTATAGTTTAATCCACCCCCTGCCCCCGCCAACGGGGGATATTGAACAGTGAACGTTTGTTGAATACCCGATAGTAGTCTGTGGGATACGATTGCACCACAATGTCCTCCCATTGGGGAGGATACAGGAGGGGGATGTTTTTGAAGTATTACCCCAACCCGAATATTTTGTGCAGTAATGCACTGTTGGTATAACCCGAAGCATCGGCGGCGATGTTATCAGCACTCAAAGGTATTTCCTGTCCGTTAGCAAGGGTTAGTTTACCACCCGTGGCTGCAATCATCTTTTGTGCGTTCACTTTAAAAGCAAAAGCAGCAATGGCATCAGGGGCAATGGTAAGGTCTTTATTGCTTAGTTTTTCAGCCAGCACGGCAGCGTTGTTGGCAATCAGCGTGGTATAAGGTTTCTTATCGCGTTTGCCTGCAAACTTTAGTGAGAAGGGGATAGAGTCTATCAGCAAAAAGCCTTTTTCAGCCAGCATTTTATAGGCTGTTTCCATATCAGTCGGGATAGGAGTATCTCCAAACACACCTTTCCATATTTTGGTATGGAACGAGCTTTCGATGCGGTTGTAAAAATATTGGGTATTGTCCCCCTCAGTACAAGGAGCTTCTGTAATCAGTATGTATTTAACCGTGAAACCTTTCAGGCGTTTCAGGTTGGCTTGCCAAGCGGTTTCGGTTTCCATAAACAACCGTTGCAGGGTTGTCTCTTTTTCATTAATGGCAGCTTCGCCGTATATGTTTTTCAGTAAAGGAAGATTTGCAGCAAATACCTGATTCATGCTTCAAAAGTACGTATTTGCTACTTTTAAGGGGTTATTCGCCGCCAATTTCTTTAAAGTACTCGCGGGTTTTGTTTTTATAATAATCCTTCAAATTAGGCGGAATGGTTTTTAGCAATTCCTGCTCGCGGTTCTTTTGTTTCAGGTATTCTTCAACGCTTGGAGGCAGTTTGCGTTCCAGTTCTTTACCCTCGTTGCTCTTACGCTGGTTATCGGTTTCGCGTTCTTTTTCGGCGCGTTCGTGTTCCAACATACGGGTAAGTATCTCTTGCTGGCGTTTCAGTGTTTCAAGGGTTAGTTTTTTGTTTACCAAATCCTTTTCCACTTCTTCCATCATTTCCTGCGTTTTCTTCAAATCGCCCAAAGCACCTTCTCCTCCTTCTTCTTTCAGTTGTTTCTCCAATTCGCTCAGGTAACGGCGCAAAGCTTCTTGCTGGGCGGCCATTTTAGCCCAATCCTTGCTGCTCATGCCGCCTTCGCCTTCTTCTCCGTTCTCGCCCTGTCCGTTTTTGCCCTGTCCGTTTTTGCCGTTTTCGCCTTTGTTTTTCTCCCCGTCCTTGCCTTTATCTCCATCTTTACCTTTATCGCCCTTGCCTTTGTTTTTGCCCTCCTTCATGTCTTTCAACTGCTTATTCAGCTCTTCCTGCATTTGGCGTAGTGCGGAAGCGTCTTTGCCTTTTTTCTTCTTTTTGCGGGCATTATTATCCTGTTGTTTGCCTTTGCCGCTTTGTCCGCTCATGTCTTCCTGCATATTCTTCAGCACTTCGCTCAACATCACGGCAAGATTGTTCATATTGGTCATCACATACTGCTGGTAGCTTCTGCCCAACTGTATTTGGCGCAATCCTAATGATTTCAACGATTTATCCATGTTGGCGTTCATTTCGCCCACTTCCTTGTTGATATAAGTCCGCATTTGCACCACACGTTTGCTCAAAGCCAGCAAGCTGTCTTCAATAATCTTTGCATCGTCTTTTATTTTGCGTTGTTTTTGAGTAAGCTCCACCAGCTGCGGGTTGTAGCCTGTAACGCTACGCATGGCCTCCATTACCTTCTCTTGCTCAAACGAAAGCTCAACCAAATTGTCCATTATCTCGCGCAAGGTGTTGTAGTCTTCAACGTGTTGCTCTTTGTCTTTGGCCTCCATCTGCTGTTGCAACTCCTCTTTTTTCTCCTTCATCTTTTTGGCAGCCTTGCGTTGTTTTTTTGTAGCCTCTTTGTTGTCTTTCTTTTCAAGGTCTTTCTTACTGCCCTCCATGTCCTTCTCAACCTCTTCCATATCCTTCTCATCCAACCCCAACTCTTTGGGTTCTTCCAACTCTTCGTTCAGTTTTTCAAGCGCATCAATATCTTTTTGCAGGTCTTTAAACTCCTGATTCAGCTCTTCTTGCTTTTGCTCCAGTTCTTTTTGTTTTTCAGGGTCTTTGGTTGCATCGGGTTGCTTTTCAGTTTCATCCGCAAGGTTTTCCTGCTTGTCGGCCAGTTCATCCATTTTTTCCAAAGCCTCGTCAAACTTCTTCTCTACCTCCATTTGCTTGTACAACTCCAGCATACGGTCAAGTTGTTTGTTGGCATCTTTGGTGTTCAACTCCATCTTGTCCAACTCTTCTTTCAACTGGTCTTTATTTTCCTGCTGCATCAGTTGTTCAAGTTGTTTCATCATCTCCTTCATCTTGTCGTCAAATACCTCGTCAAACAGCTTGTTCAGTTCCTTTTGCTTATCCAGCATCTCTTGGTCCAGCTTCTTATATTCGTTCTCCTTGATGTTCTTCTCAAGGTTCTCCATCTTCAATTCTTCAATCTGCTTTTCAAGGTCGCGTTGCTTTTTCAATAAATCCTCAATCTGCTTCTTGTCCTCCCAAGTAAGATTTTTCTTTTCAACCAGTTTCTTTTGCAGGTCGCGTATTTGTTTATCAATCTTCTTGGTTTGCTCCATCGCCTCGGTCATCTTATCTTTCAATGCCTCGCTGCTTTGGGTAATATCGGCCTCAATCTCTTTTAGGGTAGGTGCACGGAAGGTTTTCACCATGCTTTTGGTGCTTTTTATTCCGTTCACACCATCGTTATCAAACACCTCAAAGTAGTATTCAATTTCTTCGGCAGGCTGCAGGTTTATCTGCGCCAAATCCCAAATGTGGTAGAAGCGGCGGTCTTGTGCCCCTGTTGAGCTAATCCCGATGGTTTGCATGGGTTGGCTCTTTTTCACAGGGTCTTCGCTTTTCAAAAACTTGTAATTGAAAGTAATGCGGTTGATGCCGTAATCATCGGCGGCTTCTCCGGCAAAATACACCAGCTTGGTACTAAAGCTGTCGCGGGTTTCCTCTACTTTAATGGTGGGGTAAGCATCGGGTATTACGGTAATGTTGTACAATACCGAATCGTTGCTGCTTACCTCGCTGTTAGCGGCTTTTACAATGTAATAATTTTCACCCATAAAGCGGCGCGAAAACTCAAAACGGTTGCCGTTTTTGGGCAGTATTTGTAAAAGAGTGTCTTTAAATTTAACGTTTAATTGCTCGGCATTACGGGTGGTAAATTTCCATTTTACCACAGTGCCTTGAGGCAGGGTAAGGTCGCCTGCATTTTGTATGGTTTCAGAAGCTTTGCCTAAATAAGCCGGGTATTCCAAAACAGTTTGGAAACCGCTTACCAAAGGCTTAGGCAGCACTTTTATACTGCTTTCTTTTGAGTAGTATTCGCTGGCAAAAAATCGGAAATCAGTAGTTTTTTGTAGGTTTTTAAACGTGTAGCTAAAGTTTAGCTTGTCGTCTTTCTCCATTTTAAAGCGGTTACCGTCAATCTCCAAAAACACTTCGGCGGGCAATTCATCACCACTTACTTTCAGTTTCAATACAAAGTCCTCGTTTTGCATGGTTTGCAGGGCTTTGTTCAAAATGCTGAAGGTAAACGGGGCTTGTTTTTCAAAAAATGTCCCGTAGTTAACTATGCGGTTGGTTCCCTCGGTAATAATGCGGCTGTTGGTAAACAGCACGACAATGAACAGCAATAAGGGGATAAGAGCGTATTTGGCGTATTTATAGTTGGCGTTGAGGTTAATGGCGGCTTTAAAGGGGACGGGCTGTAATTCGGCAATTTTTTGGTTGATACTGGCTTCTATCAACGCTGATTGTGTGTGGGCGTTATCAGCACTGTGTTTCAGTTGCAGGGTGTTTAGCAGTTTATCCTGAACATCAGTAAAGTGCTGGCCGATAATGGCTGAGGCTTGCTCGTAACTGATTAACTGACCGATGCGGTATAGTTTGGCAAGAGGAATAAAAATGAAACGGGTAAGCACATAACCGGTAAGCCCCAGTGTGCCGAAAAACAAAATACCGCGCCACGCGCTGTTCAAACGTCCGTAGTACTCAAGTACCGATGCTGCCAAAAAGGCCAGCAGCAGTATGCCTATGGTATATATAGTTCCGCGTATGAGTTTGTTTTTGTAATACTTGCGTATAAACTCATCCAGCTTGGCTATCAGTATTTCATAATTAGTGCCTTGTGCCATTTGCCTGTTAACCCTCAAATTTATTACCAAAGATAGTGATGGATACCTTTAAGTTGCATTAAGTAAACGTACGAAAGGGTGTGTTTGTGATAGAAACGTTGTAAATATCGAGGAAATATGTTTAAAAAGGGTAATCATTTAGGCTTTACGTATCTTTTGCCCAAGTTTGCTATTTCTTTCTGTATGAAACACCTTAAACTATTTGTAACGACACTCTTTTTTTTAATTTCTGCTGACCTGTTTTCGCAAATGCCTGAACCTGCCCGTGCCAACTTTAATTTTATCGACCTGCTGAATTATACTACCGTACATTCATGGAGGATGATGGATAAAATAAAAGAAAATATTGATGAAGGAAAACTACCCATCTATAAAGATTCAGGATTAAAAGAATTACACCCCTTACAGGATTTTTATGATAATCTTTATAAGAAGAGATATGTTAAAATCAGTAACCCAATGAATCCTGACGATATATATGATCTGATAGATACGTTTATTTACGAAGGATTGTACTACCCTTCGGAGCTGTGTTTTCACGATAACAGTGCATTAAAACTTGAGTATTCAAATGGGATGATAGTGTATGTGAGTTTAAATAAAGTGAGAAAACAGATGGATAAATATTACAATAATATAATAGACTATTATTTAGCTAAGAATTTCACGACCATAACAGGAAAAGGCCTAATAGACTTTTGTAAATCAGAGATAAGGGATCTGGGTATAAAATTTTATAATTACGGGATTAGTGGGCAGTTAAAAGCATATCGATACGATTCCTTGACCACTACCTATACAATTGAAGAAATTTTGGATAGGGTAAGTATAAAAGTGAACACGCAACATCCTAACCCAAATAATCCCGATGATATCTATGATTTAATTGATTCGGTTACGACTTACGGGTTTAATCCGGACACCATTGATGTGCTGCGGATATATTCTGAATGGGAAGCAAAAGAATCTGGCGCCGAAATTACGTTTACTGCCCTGGCACCCATGTTTAAACCTGTTGCCGCGGGGCTACAATTGCCTTATACTCCTATTTTTAATTTAAAATTCCAAGAGGTTTTTAAAAGAATGCCGAAAACAGAAAAATTATTCTGGCAACACTTTTTCACTTTTTTTATTTATAACCGTTCTTCAACCCAAGTTTGGGACATTTATACAGAAGCTGATTTTCAGATAGAAAACGAAGAATTACTAAATAATGAACATTAAAATACTTGATATACCCTCTAAACACATACTAGGTATGAATACTATGACATCGCAAACGGATGGTAAAACTATAGAAATGGGGCGCAGTTTTATGCCGCACCGAAGGGTAATTAAAAGTTTCATTTATAAACAGTTAAGATAAATTTTACGATTTATAAAACCGTAGGGTGAAGTTTCTCCGTAGGTATTGTCAAACAATCAAAACAGACAATACACCATGAAAAACTTGACAATGAATTTGAAGAAAACCCTACTGGTAACTGCATTTGCAATAGCCGGACTTGCAGCCGCAACTGCCCAAACTACCAAAGTGGGCGGCCAGGAAATGTACCCTAACAAAGATATTATTGACAATGCTGTAAACTCTGCCGACCACACTACGTTGGTAGCTGCTGTAAAAGCAGGCGGTTTGGTAGAAACCTTAAAAGGCACAGGGCCGTTTACCGTATTTGCTCCCACCAACGATGCGTTTGAAAACTTACCTGCCGGTACTGTTGAAACACTTTTGAAACCTGAAAACAAAGCTACATTAGTAGGCGTGCTTACTTACCACGTGGTAGCAGGCAATTATGATTTTGATGCGCTAAAAAAACTAATCAAAAAAGGAAACGGTAAAGCAACCCTGAAAACCGTTGCCGGTGGTGAACTTACCTTTATGATGAACGGTGACTTTAACATTACTGTTACCGATGCCAAAGGCAACACTGCAAACATTAGCACCTATAATGTGAAACAATCTAACGGTGTGATACACGTAGTAGACAAAGTTCTATTGCCATAATCTATCCGCTTGTTCATGCCCGGCCCTCGTTTCATTAACCAAAACGGGCCGGGCTTTTTATTTACAAAAAATTAAAAATTCGATGAAAATTATACAAGGCATAGTTGTGATAATAATTGTGATTTTTTCAGCTTCGTGTGCTAAAAAATCAGTTCAGGTTGCAAAAACCGAACAGACCGGACAGGTACAAAAAGCTGAGGAAGAGTGGCGCAAGCAACTTACCGAAGATGAATATAAAGTGTTGCGTGAAAAAGCCACCGAGATACCTTATACAGGTGAATACGACCAGTTTTGGGATTCGGGGGTGTATGTATGCAAAGCCTGTGGAAATGAGTTGTTTTATTCTGCTACAAAGTTTGATGCGGGATGCGGTTGGCCCAGCTTTTTTAAAGCGATAGACAGTAGTAAAATTAAAACCATGCCTGATTATTCACACGGTATGAAACGCATTGAGGTGCAGTGTGCCCGTTGCAGCGGTCATTTAGGCCATGTGTTTGATGATGGACCCGATACCACAGGCTTGCGGTATTGTATTAATTCTATTTCGCTGGGGTTTGAAAAGAAGTAGGGCTTACTGTTGTAAGTACTCCATGAAATCGCGGATAAGCCTGAAAGTATCCTCGTACTCTGTTAGAGGTAAAATTTCAGCACGGTCTTCGGGGTCGTGGTAATACGGGAAATCTCCCATCAAATAAAAAAAGAAAGCCCGAACCCCTTTTTCAGTAAACCAGTAATGGTCGCTGTTGGCGGCTTTTCCCCTTGCCTGTACCGATGATAAATACCCCTTTTCGGTATTAATGGCCGTCAGCGCGTTATACTCAGGGGTAAACTCTAAACCGTTCACTGCCATTATTCCTTTCTCACCCGTGCCAATCAAATCAAGGTTTATTAAAAACTTCATTCGTTCTAACGGGTAAACGGGATAGTTCACGTAATAATAGCTGCCGATGAGTCCTGCCTCTTCAGCCGCAAACCCAATAAAAAGCATCGAACATTTTGGCGGGTGCTGGCTATAGTAATTGGCCAAATCAAGCATAATCGCAACGCCGCTGGCATTGTCATTAGCCCCCGGAAAAATTGTTTTTTTACCCATGCGCCCCAAGTGGTCGTAGTGGGCACTTAAAACGATAATACTGTCGGGGTTTTCAGTGCCTTTTATAAAACCCAATACGTTGTTGGTACTGTGGGGTTTTAATTCAGCTGTAATATTCAGTTTTATTTTTTTAGCCTGTCGGTCAAAGGCCTTGTCTACCACCATTAGTTCAGCGGTGGCTGCTTGCTCGGTGCCAACTGACCACATTAATTTTTTATTGGTCAGATTAATAAAACCCGCAACCTTTACGGTGTTTGCTTTTAGTGATTTTAGACGACCAGAAGCTTCTGCACTCAAATTAGCCGGCAACGTATCAATAACCACCAAATAAGAGGCTGCATCAGTACTTAAATTTTGTATAAAGGCTTTATAGGCGGTTTCTGTTTCAAAAATAGTATGCGTGGCTACTATAACCTTGTAATTACCTTTTATCGTTGGGCATTCAGGCGTTACCATGTAGTCCGTTCCCGCCTTTAGTTTTTTACCGTCAACTGTTACCTCCATTTTCGAAGGGAAGGAATTCACGGTAAACGCAAAAGGCTGGTATTGTACCTCAAATCCCTTTAGTTTTTTCAGCTCCTTATAAATAAACTCAGCGGCTTTACCGTCGCCGTTTTTTACATAACCACGCCCTTGGTAAGCATCACTGCACAAGGTATTGATGGCGTTGCGGGCATACTTAATGTTTTGTGCCGTTAGTGGGGCGGCAAATAGTAAAGCAACTAAAAATATAAAATTACGCATAGTTAGGTTAAAGGTTAGGGAGCGTATTTAATGCAGCGTGCAGTAGAAACAAATACGTTCTACTGCACGAGAGTATAATTAGGACGAAAGTCCGCTTATTATTTAATTAGGTTATGCAGTATGCACAGCCACCTCAAAATATTCCATTACGGGGTTGGCCAGCAATTTTTTGCAAATAGTTTCTGCTTTTTCACGGGCAGCAGTTTCGGTGTCGGCATCAATTTCTAAAGTGATGCGTTTACCCACGCGCACGTTGTTAATTTCATTCATTCCCAAGCTGTGAATACCACCTGTAACGGCTTTGCCTTGTGGGTCTAACAGGTTTTTGTGGGGCATTACATTTATTTCGGCTATATATTTCATACGTTCGGTTTTTTGGCAAAATTTAATATTAATGAAGTAAGTACATACAGTACTATCACTATAGGTATAGCTACAAACTTAAACAACAGTATCAGCACAGCGGCGGCAGCAACAAACAGGTAACGAACCTCGTTGCCTTTAAAGCCCCATTGTTTAAACTTAAGCGCAAACAACGGCAGCGGCGATACCAACATATACGATAAGAACAAACAAATACCGCCCACCATCCAAGCGTTTTCTATAACACTGATGGGGAAGTATTGCGGCTGGTAGTTGGCAATCAACGCAAACGAGATAATAAACAAAGCGTTTGCAGGCGTTGGTACGCCTATAAACGAGGTGCTTTGTCGTGTATCGTTATTAAATATAGCCAGCCTGATTGCTGAAAATACCACCATAATAAAGGCAAACACCATTATTTGTTCCTCGTAAAAAGAAATATGTAAATAGTTGGGGCTAGCTTCAGCAGGGTGTATCGAATAATAATAACTTTTTAGGTGTACGATTATAAATGCCGGCGCAGCTCCAAAACTTACTACATCTGCCAATGAATCTAAATCTTTGCCGATAATGTTGTTGCTTTTTAATAGACGGGCGGCCATTCCGTCAAAAAAGTCAAATACAGCTGCCGCAATAATGCAAAAAGCCGCTGCCGCAAGCTGTCCGTGAAACGACAAATAGATCGCTGTTAAGCCCGAAAACAGGTTAAGCGAAGTGATTGCGTTGGGGATATGAGTGCGTAAAAATTTCAACGCCGCAAATATAGTCTACAGATTGTCAACCCAAACTATCATCACGCAGCTTTTATTCTTGTTTTGTTTTACAATTAATTGTATTTTGGGTTTGTAATGGAAGCTGAGGAGAAGGAAGAAAAAAAACCTGTTAAACAGCGTATGCAAAATAAGGCAGAAGAGCCAATGGTGCTTGCAGGATATAATGGAAACATCATCTCCCTAAGTCCTGCATTCTCGCAGCTTTCCAGATATACTGCCGAAGTGTTAAATACAAGCGGCGGGCTTGAGAACTTGTTTGAGAGCGAAGGAGTTTATGCTGAAATTTTGGATGCCCTGCAAAAAGGTAAAAACTGGGAGGGGCATACCATTATATTAGACTCTAGGCAAGATGAGCTGGTGGTGCGAATTGATGCTCAGGTACAACGCAACGGAAACGCTGAACCTCATTTTGAATTTACTTTTTTTGATATTACCCGCTCAAAGAAAAACGAGCTGGTTGAAACCCGCCTGCTAAAAGCTATTACACGCTGTACCGAAGTGTTGTTTAGCGATCCCGATTCTTCGCAAGGACTGAGCACTGTGCTTGAAACTATTGGGAAAGCATTACAGGTACACCGCGCTTACATTTACAAAGTAAGCGAAGAAAGGGGTAGGATAGTAGCTGAACGAATGTACGAATGGGTGCGCAAAGGCGGCTTTAATACCAAAGAGTTTGCACAGCTTAAATCCTTTAATTTTCAAGAGTTTTTACCCGTTTTAGAAATACTTAAGTCGGGCAATCAAGTATCTATTTCGCCACGTTCACGGTTTGATAAGGCAGTACTTGATATTATCTCAACCCTTAATATTTACTCACTGCTTACCATCCCCATATTTATTGATAACCAACTGTGGGGCTATATCGGTTTTGAAGACCTGGAAAACACCCGCGATTGGGGGCGTGCCGAGAAAAAGGCACTTAAATCGTTGGCGCACAATATTGGTGCGTTGTTAAAAATAAATAACCTAACAGCCGAACTGGTAAATAAAAATCGTCAGTTAGAGAACGCTATAGAAGGTGCAACTGACGGGCTTTGGGTATGGGACATTCAAAATCAGGATACGTATATATCATCGCGTATGTACACCATTTTTGGGTATGCACCGGGTGAGTGGGGCGGTGATTTGCTGCCGATAAGGAATTTATTAAAAACAGAAGATACTGAACTGCTTGAAGAGCGTATAAAAGCTGCTGTTGCTTCGCGGCAGGCTGCGCTTGACTTTGAAACGGTTGCCAAACATAAAAAAGGCCGCTATGTATGGGTGAAGGGGACTATAAACTTTACCTATGATGCAAGTGGAAATGTGGTGCAACACAGCGGTTCAGCCAGTGATATTTCGACAGAGAAGCTGTATGAGTTAAAAATCAGAAGGCAGGAAGAGCACTACCAGCGGTTAGTGAACAGCTTGAAAGAAGTTGTTTTTGAAACCGATCGCAGTGGCCATATTACCTTCTTAAATAATTCGTGGAAAAACCTTACAGGTAAAAACATTAGAGACAGTTTGGGTAAAAAACTGGTTGATTTTGTGGCTGATACGAACGTAAAGGAACTGGAGCAGGTGTTTACCCAATTGAGGGAAAAACAAATTGGCCCCGGAAGGATGGAAATGCAGGTAATAAGCAATGGAGTTGCTTACTGGACGGAGATTTGGTTGCGCGGTTTATACGATTCTAATTATGAGTTAACGGGCGTAACAGGCTCGATATTCGATATTAACAGTAAAAAACTGGCCGAAGCCCAATTGCGCGAAAGCGAAGAGCGCTACAGGCTTTTGTCAGAAAACACAAAAGACATTATCTGTCTTCACGATGCTGAAAGCCGGTATTTGTATGTTTCGCCTTCAATGCAAGAAATGCTGGGCTATCCTGCACGGGCACTTGTGGGCGGCTTTGCATGGGATTGCATACATCCTGATGATGTTGTAGAGGTAAAAAATGCCTTTGCACAAATTATCAAGGGCAAGCATCCGGGCTTTGTGCGTTATCGTGTAAAGCACCGCAAAGGCCACTACGTATGGGTAGAAACCGTTGCAGGTTTGCAAGACCCGCATCCTGATAAAGGCCGGCCGGTGCTGATACAAACGGCCACCCGCGATATTAGTCAGCAGAAAAAGGCCGAGGAAGAGATTATTAATGCCCTTGAAAAAGAGCGCGAGTTGGTTGAGTTGCGTACCAACCTTATCAATATGATTTCTCACGAATTCCGCACGCCGCTTACCACCATCAAATCAAGCTCTGATTTGATGGTAAGGTACTTACCCGGTCTTAGGAAATCGGATGTAAAAGACCGTTTCAGTTTTCACTTTAAAAAGATTCTGGAGCAAGTAAACCGGATTAACGATTTAATATCGGGAGTATTACTGCTGGGTCGTATGGATAGCGGTAAAATACATTACCAGCCGGAAGTAGTTAATTTTGTGTCATTTATAAATGATACTCTTGAACGCTACCGCGAATCTCATCCCGAGGAAAGCCGAATACCCATCATTAATTTTAAAGGCACCCCGCGCGATGTTAAAATAGACCAAATGCTGGTTTCGCATATTTTGAACAACTTAATTTCAAATGCCTTAAATATTCAGCGGGTAAAAAAAATCCCGAACTAAATATTAAATTTGACAGAAAATTAGTTCAGATTACAATAAAAGACTACGGTATAGGCATTGCCGAAAATGACTTGAAAAACCTTTTTCAATCGTTTTACAGGGGCAGCAATGCACTCACTATTCCCGGTACCGGCTTGGGACTTGTGATTGTAAAGCAGTTTGTTGAGATGCATGGCGGAACTATTGAGCTAGAAAGTAAACTTAACCGGGGCACTACCATTCAAATAACATTACCTATATAATATACTATGAACAAGGTACTGATTGTAGAGGACGAACATGACATTCGTGAGAACATTGCAGAGATTTTTAAATTAAGTAAATTTAAAGTTTACGAGGCTGCAAACGGAGAGGAGGGGCTGGAATTAGCTGCTGCTGAACAACCCGATATTGTGGTGTCAGATATTTTGATGCCCAAAATGGACGGTTTTGAACTACTTGAAAGACTTAAAAGCAATCCCCAAACCGAGCATATACCCGTTATATTACTTACTGCCAAAACAATGATGGACAGTAAACTGCGTGGTTTAAAAATCGGGGCAGATGATTATATAACCAAACCTTTTAATGTGGATGAATTGGTACTGCGCGCTACCAACCTTGTGCAAACCCGCAAGAAATTGCGCCGCACCCCCATTATTCCTGAAAAGCTGAAAGTTGAAAGCAAAGACGACCTGTTTATCAAAAAGATATACAGCATAATGGAGAAGAACATTGATAAGTTCGACTTTTCGGTAGAGGATTTTGTGCGCGAAATGGGTTACAGCCGCAGTGCCGTGCAAAAAAAGATAAAGGCAATTACGGGCAAAACGGCAACCAACCTTGTGCGCGATTACCGTTTGGAGCGTGCCAAGCAACTTATTGAGCAAGGTGCAGGTTTCCTTTCAGAAATTGCAAGCATGGTAGGCTTTAACAGCCTTTCATACTTCTCTAACTGCTATAAACAATACTTCGGTGTTAATCCTTCAGAGGTGAAAAAGAAGTCTAAAGGTGGAGAAGACGACCATCAGCAGGCCAGTTCAACGTTGCTGTAAGTGCTTCTTACTTCTTCAAGCGTTTCAATAATTACGTCAACATCTTCTATACTCACCAGCGTGGTGCGGTAGTTTTTAAAGTTCTCAAACCCTTTAAAATAATTGGTATAGTGGCGGCGCATTTCAAAAATGCCTGTTTTCTCGCCTTTCCATTCAATTGATTTCAGCAGGTGGGTTTTGCATGCGTCAACGCGCTCATTCAACGTTGGCGGAGCCAATATTTCACCCGTTTGCATAAAGTGTTTCACTTCTCTAAAAATCCACGGATTTCCAATAGAGCCGCGTCCAATCATCACCCCGTCAACCCCATATTCGTTGCGCATGGCTAGCGCCTTTTCAGGGCTGTCCACATCACCGTTTCCAAAAATGGGTATTTCTATATTAGGGTTGTTTTTCACTTGGCCAATCAACATCCAATCTGCCGGGCCTTTATACAATTGTTTGCGGGTGCGTCCGTGTATTGTTAGCGCAGCTATACCTATATCTTGCAGGCGTTGCGCCACCTCTTCAATGTTTTTGGTGGTATCATCCCATCCCAGTCGGGTTTTCACCGTTACAGGCAGGTGCGTGGCTTCAATTACCGCTTTGGTCATTTCCACCATCTTGGGCACATCTTGCAACAAAGCAGCACCGGCACCTTTGCAGGCTACATTTTTTACAGGACAACCGTAGTTAATATCAATCAAATCGGGTTCTGCTTCGGTAGCAATTCTTGCTGCCTCACGCATACTTTCTATATCGCTGCCAAAAAGCTGTATGCCAATCGGGCGTTCATATTCAAAAATATCCAGCTTTTGTTTACTCTTTGCAGCATGGCGTATCAATCCTTCACTACTGATAAATTCAGTGTACATCAAATCGGCTCCGTTTTGTTTGCACACATAACGGAACGGCGGGTCGCTTACATCCTCCATCGGTGCAAGCAGTATGGGAAAACCTCCCAATTCTATGTTTCTTATTTTTACCAACTTTTTCGGGCTAAAAGCAGTTAATTTGCAAAGTTACTGCTTTTGATGGAAGAAAATACTCAACCCGCGTTGCCCCCAATAAATCCGGCTATTAAAGCCCTTTCGCACATTATCATATTAATGGGCTTGTATTTTACCTTTGGGGTGCTGTTTAGTTTGCTAGGTACCTACTTAGGTGAGTTGGTTACCGGTGTGCCTGTAAAGTTAGATACCAATTTAATGTTGGCCGATTTGGCTGATGAGAACAAAAAACCTGCCTATAAGATATACTTTTTAGTATCCTCGTTGGGGGCGTTTGTGTTTACCGCTTTGGTATTTGCAACGGTGTTTGCCCGCCAAAAACCGCGTGAATATTTTGGTTACAAACGTATTTTTCCGCCGGCCAAGCAGTTTGCTTTGGTGGCTTTAATTGCAGTTGTAGCAGTTCCCATCATTTCATACATCGCATACCTTACCCGCCAAATAGCAATGCCTGCCGAGTGGGCTGATGTAATGGATTTGCAAAGAACCAATGATAGCATTGGTAATGCCATTATCCGTGCCGATAATATCCCTGTTTTGTTGTTTAACCTATGTGTTATGGCAATTGCTCCTGCATTGGGCGAGGAATTATTGTTCAGGGGAGCATTTATGCAAACGTTTTACCGCTTTTTTGGCAATCGCATTCATATAGCAGTGTTTACTGTGGCTTTTTTGTTTTCTGCCGTGCATTTGCAGGTATATAACTTTTTAGCCATTATGATGATGGGCGTTTTGTTCGGCTACCTGTATTATTGGAGCGGAAACATTATGGTATCAGTATGGGCGCACTTCTTTAATAATGCCATAGCTGTATTGTCGGGCTATTTATATACACTTAACCCCTCGCAAGAAGTTTATGCTACCGAGTATGAATTTGGGTGGCAAGCTGCATTGGTTTGCACTGTAGTATTTGTTTTGGCAGTGTTTGCATTTTATAAAGTTACAAGACCTTACCACGCAGAAAGTGAATAGGTATGGAAAAAGACTGGGTGAAACTGGCATCATTGGGTAATAGGCAAAAAGCCGATATTTTGCTCACTTTGCTTGAAAGCGAAGGGATAAGTGCCGTTTTGCTTAACAAACAAGACTCAGTGTATAATTTTGGCGAAGTAGAAATATACTGCCACGGTAAAGATGCCTTAAAGGCATTAGAGATTATAGAATACAACTTTCCGCTATGAGTAATTTTTGGCAACGCACCCTTACCGGGGCTGTTTTTGTGGTGGTGATGATTGGGGCCATATACTTAGGGTTTACCTTTTGGCTCTTTTTATTGATTGTTTCATTGGGTCTGTGGGAGTTTTACCGCATTATGCTGGGCGAAGGCAACCTTACTGCAAAAATATACGGTAGCGTTGTTGGGGTTTTGGTATACATAAGTTTAGCGTGGGTATTTACCCCCGGTTTATTCCCCTTTTCGTTGCCCTTATCGGGCCGACCTGATAGCTTGGCCATGTTGCTACCCGGTTTTGTTGCAGTATTATTAATAGAGCTTTTCCGCAAACATCCTGATCCTATTAAAAACATCTCAACAGCAATATTCGGTTGGTTGTATGTAGCTATGCCCTTTGCTTTGGGTTATATTATGGAGGCGCAGGCAGATGATACCATGCCTTTTTTAGTAGTGTTGTTTATACTAATATGGTGTAACGATACTTTTGCTTACCTCACAGGACGGATGATAGGCCGTACCCCCTTATTCACACGCATATCTCCTAAAAAGACTATAGAAGGCACATTGGGCGGAGCCCTACTTACCATGTTGGCAGCTTGGCTGCTAAAAGGGAATTTGTTGTTTCCGTTGAGCCACGGTATAGTTTTTCCGTTACTTACCGGATTAACGGTGGCTATTATGGGAGTATTGGGCGATTTGGTAGAGTCTAAATTTAAACGCCAGCTTCAAATTAAAGACAGCGGAAACATTTTACCCGGGCACGGAGGTATTTTAGACCGCTTTGATTCTTTCATTTTAGTAGTACCCTCAATATACATGCTGCTTCAGGTGGCGGGTCTTTTTATCATAAAGTGTGCTAAATAGTTGACGTTTTAAGCCCCCTTACGGGCTATCAACATCCACACCAAAAGTATTGGCTGAAAACTATTGTTGTTTATGCTTGCTTAACTTTCTATAAACAATAATTTTGCAGCCTCAACTTTTAAGAATTTTGTATGGACGCAAAAGCACAAGCCGCGCAAGAACACAATCCTCTTGACTCGATGATGAAGAGGCTGGAAAAGGCTGCCCAGTTGGTAAATTTAGATGCAAGTACACTTGATGTATTAAAATACCCTAAAAAAGCCGTGTTAGTTCACATGCCCATCACTATGGATGATGGCTCTGTAAAGGTTTTTGAAGGCTACCGTGTAGTTCATTCCGACGTACTTGGACCCTCTAAAGGAGGTATCCGTTACGACAGGAACGTTTCTCTTGACGAAGTAAAAGCCCTTGCTGCTTGGATGACTTGGAAATGTGCTATTGTAGGTATACCCTACGGTGGTGCTAAAGGTGGTATTATTTGCGACCCCCGTTCTATGAGCAGCAACGAAGTAGAACGACTAACCCGTTCTTATACTGTGGCTATGGCTGATGTTTTCGGCCCTGATAAAGATATCCCTGCTCCCGATGTGAACACCAGTGCCCGTGAAATGGCTTGGATTGTTGACGAGTTTTCAAAAATTAAAGGAGTAACCAGCCCTGCCGTAGTTACAGGTAAACCTCTTTCATTAGGTGGTTCATTGGGCCGTGAGGCTGCTACCGGCCGCGGTGTAATGGTTACTTGCCGTGCTGCTATGGGTAAATTGGGTATGACTCCTACCGAAAGCACTTGCGCTGTGCAAGGTTTTGGTAACGTAGGTTCAAACTCTGCCCGTTTGATAGCTATGCAAGGTGTGAAAATTGTAGCTATATCAGACCACACCGGAGATTTTTACAATCCCGACGGTATTGATGTAGAAGATGCAATTGCATACCGCAACAGCAACAAAGGTGTACTTGACGGTTACAAAGGTGCGCAACGCATCGGTACCGGTGAGTTAATTACCCTTGACGTTGATATTTTGGTGCCGGCTGCGCTTGAAAACGTAATCACTGCTGAAAATGCGCCTAATATCAAAGCTAAACTAATTGTAGAAGGTGCTAACGGACCTACAGAAGCTGCTGCTGATGAGATTTTGAACAGCAAAGGCATTGTTGTAGTTCCTGATATTTTGGCAAATGCAGGTGGTGTAACAGTATCTTACTTTGAGTGGGTACAAAACCGCTTGGGCTACTACTGGACAGAAGAACGCGTAAACCGCCGTGCCGACCGTACTATGAAGCTTGCTTTTGAAAACGTATGGGCTACCGGACAGCAATACAATACAAGTATGCGCATTGCGGCATACGTTGTAGCTATTAAAAAAGTATCAGACGCATTGAAATTGCGCGGTAAATTCTAATAGCCGATAAAGATTTAAACCCCAAAGCCATACTTGGTAACAACAGGTATGGCTTTTTTTACATTATAAACCCTAAAGAAAAATGAAAATACATCGCGAAGGCTACGGCATTATTTTAATAGCCATGTTGCTGTTGGGCGGCATTACGTACACTACCCAATACTTTTTGGGGGCTGAGCATTTTGTGTTCAAAGCAGTTTTGGTGCTATGCCTTGTACTGTTTGTATTAGTGGTGCAGTTTTTCCGTAATCCTGCCCGCAATACCCCACAGGGCGATAATTTGGTAATTGCCCCTGCCGATGGTAAAGTAGTTGTGATTGAAGAGGCTGTTGAAACAGAATACTTGGGCGATAAACGCATACAGGTATCTATTTTTATGTCGCCCATAAATGTGCACGTAAACCGTAACCCTGTTTCAGGCCGTTTTGATTATTACCGCTACCACCCCGGTAAATACTTGGTGGCTTGGCACCCTAAATCATCTACCGAAAACGAACGTACAACGGTAGTGATTGAAACTCCTCAGAAAGAAAAGATACTATTTCGTCAAATTGCGGGAGCTTTGGCGCGTCGTATTGTATGCTACGCACAAGAAGGAAAACCTGCACTTCGCGGGGCTGAATTCGGGTTTATTAAATTTGGCTCAAGGATAGACATATACCTTCCTCTAACCGCCAAAATAAAAGTAAACCTAGAAGAGAAAACCATAGGTGGCGAAACAATTATCGCTGAATTATAAAACCGTAACCTGCTCTTTTATATAAAAAAAGAGGGTTATTTACGTTTTTATGCACGATATTTGTTTATTGCATTAAATAACACAAACCATCAGAGTATGAAAAAATTTATTATAGCTGCGTCGTTTCTATTAGCAGGTGTTGTATTTGCCAACGCCCAAACCGATACAAAAGATAAGGACAAGAAAAATCCTCCTGCCACTGAGAAAACCCCTCAGGTAGGTGATGCAAATGCTCCTGTACCTGCAACTGTACCCCAAGTGGTTCCTCAAACAGTAAATGTAGAACCTAATAAAGACGCTGCTGCACCGGCCTCAAAAGAAAAAGCTTGCAGCAAAGAAAAAGAAAGCTGCAACAAAGGCGATAAAGGCTGCTGCAAAAACAAAAAAGCTGAAAACACTGAAGCTTCAACCGAAGGAAAACAAAAAGGTTGCTGCAAAAAAGATAAGGCTTGTGGTGATAAAAAGAGCGAAGAAGCAGCTGCACCAGCAGCCCCTGCTACACCTGCCGCTCCCGCAACTCCTGCTGCGCCTGCCAACAAATAAGTAACGTATTATTTTTTTGATATTGAAACCCTGCTTCAACAGGGTTTTTTTATGCCCAACCAACTATGAAAGCAGTATTAGAATTTTTAAAAGACCTTGAGCAAAACAACAACCGTGATTGGTTTGCACTAAATAAAAACCGCTACGAAGATGCAAAAGCCCAACACGAGGCTTTAGTAACTGATATTTTAGCCCGTGTGGCCAAATGGGACAGTAGCATAGCCGATTTACAAGCCAAAGATTGTACGTATCGCATATACCGCGATGTGCGTTTCAGCAAAGATAAATCGCCCTATAAAACTACTATGGGTGCATTGGTTGGTAAAGGTGGTCGCAAGGCACAAGGCGCCATCAACTATGTGCATATTGAGCCCGGTAAGAGTTTTGTGGCCGGAGGTAGTTATATGCCCGAGTCCGCTGGATTAAAAGCCATTAGGCAGGAGATTGACTATAACTTAGATGAGTTTCTTGGAATAATTAACGCGCCTGCGTTTGTGAAGCATTTTGGAGCGTTGGAAGCCGAGTGGAAAGGTAAATTACCTCCCAAAGGATATGCTGCCGATAATCCTGCAATTGAGTGGCTTAAATATAAAAGTTACATCGGTACACAGCAGTTCACTGATAAACAAATAATTGCTTCAGATTTTGCGGCTAAAGCCGATGAAACCTTACAGCTATTAAAGCCTTTCAACGATTTTATAAATCGTGCATTACGCACTGAGGAATAAAATGCTTTAAATTTTGAGCAAAAAATTTGCTATTTTGAGTTTTTGGTTTACATTTGAATACCAAATTAACCAAAATGCAAACCAACCACTCAAATGATTACCTACTTGATGAAAAGGTAGAGCGGGTGTTAACCACTCTTAAGAGGGTTGCATTGGGTTTCTTTATCGCGTTGATGGTAATAGTTACCATCGTATTGATACTAGAAATCAAACGCGAATACGGTATTGATTTGGTGAAGGGTGTAAACTTCAGTATTGACGATTGGTACTTCGATAATATCCAATAATCCGTCAAAAATCTTTCTCGCAGCTCCCGTTTCCCTTTTTAAACAATCTGATTTTTAAGCTTACGCATTATTTAGCTTTAACAGCTTTGAAAGCGACTTGTTAAAAACTTTTTCGTTTTTATCTATCGGGCCGAAAAATGTCTTTTCAAACGCAAGCACAATATCCGTTGCCTTTTGGCAAAGGTCTGTTCCTTTGGGAGTAACAACAATGCTCTTTGCTCTGTTGTCGGTTTTCAGGTCGTTACGTTTTAATAGCTTTTTCGATTCAAGAGTGCGCAAAACTTTTGATACCATCATTTTATCAGTTCCGGTAACTTGCGCTAATTTTATTTGAGTAATGGCATCCTTATTCTTACCGAGTTCGCAAGCTGCATTTAAAAGGATATACTGTGCGTGTGTGAGGTCAAAATTCAGTAGTTCCTTTCGCAACTCTCGCTGCCATAAGTTACAAACCAGCCAAAGCGTAAACCCCATAGGCGAGGCCGGTTGTTTTTTCGTAATATTGATAACTTTTTTCTTCATCGGGCATAAACTATTGCAAATTCTAATGTAATTAACAGAAAAAAAGACAAACACCCCTTATAAAATCGATGAGACCGTATAAAACCACCCGCAAAGTGCCAAAACCGATGTTGTTAGTGATAATATTGGGTATGATGGTGTTAAGTGCCTGTGAGCAAGACGGGAAGGCAGAGCGGTGGTACATTCCCGATGAAAAAGTAAGCAAGGATATGGCCGCCGGAGATACTTTTATTTTATGGGGCAATTGGGTGTGCAGGGATTTTATAGAGTTGGCAACCGCCAAGCAATCGGTTTGGTGGGTAAAAAACCGTCCCATGTTTTATGAAATTGTGTTTAAACCTGAGTACGGCGACTCGGCATTGCTGATTACAGGGTACGAAGATTTTTTTGTGAAGTGGACAAAAGGGGCAGACAACGAGTACCTGCTGAAAAACATACTGCCCGATAGGGATATTGTATTGCAAGTGCCCAAAGGCATGAAAGATTTACAGCTGACGGATACCCTGCGCAAACAAGGCAAAGAGCAAATACATAACTGGACTTACGGTCGTGCGCCCGAGGAGTACATGATAAATAACGGACGATATACAACGGCAATGGCCGGGTACATAAATAATGCCCTGATAAAGGGTGATTACCTGCCCGCAGGTGGCGGTAGCGGCATACCTGTGACATTTGAGGCTAACGGTATAATAAACGGCTGGCCTTTGTATGAGCGGTATCGCATTTGTATGGGCGGTGATTGTTATAGACTTACCCGTAACCCGTTTGATGTGATACAGTTGATAGGTTCGCAAAAAACCGACTATTACGGAATGGTAAGCACTGCCAATGGCGACTCGTTGTATTTATACAGGCTTGAAAGCGAAGGAAAAGAAGGCGGGGACTATTCTTACAAACCCCAAGAGCCTTTGGCGTTTAAAAAGCTGCCCCAATAATCTATTTTTTATCAGCCCAAGTAATTAAGTAATGCAGGGCGGCTTTATAGCCGTTAAGCCCCATGCCTGTTACTATGCCGGCACATTTAGAAGCCGTAATCATTGTATGGCGGTATTCTTCGCGGGCATATACATTGCTTATGTGCACCTCAACCACAGGAATATCAATAGCTCCGATGGCATCAGCAATAGCTACCGAAGTGTGGGCATATCCGCCGGGGTTTAGTATTACCGCCCGGCAATTTTTTGCAGCATCGTGCAGCAGGTTTATTATTTCACCTTCTACATTGCTTTGGTGGTAACTAATGTGGGGATATAGCAGTTTCAGTTCGGGTAAAAAATCATCAAAGCCTTTGCTGCCATACACCTGTGGCTCACGACTGCCCAGCAGGTTAAGATTGGGGCCGTTTATTACGGCAATTGTGTTTTTCTCCATTTGCCCTTATATAAAATTGTGGCAAGCAATTTGCCCATAGGGGGCAAAGAGGTTTACTTTTTACTTTAGCAAAAGTAGTATCTTTGAAACTTGTTTTCCACCATGACGGACGATATAAAACACGAATGTGGCGTAGCATTCATCAGGCTTCTGAAACCGCTTGATTACTACCTTGAAAAGTACGGGACTGCCTCGTACGGTTTACAAAAACTAAGTATGTTGATGCTGAAGCAAAAAAACCGCGGCCAAAACGGCGCGGGGGTTGCCAGCATTAAATTGGATATTCCGCAAGGGCACCAATACATACACCGCTACCGCACGGCTTCAAAAAACTACCTTAGCGATACCATTAACACGGTAGGTAGTTACTACAAGCAACTTACATCTGAACAAAAGAAAGACGTTGACTACCTTAAAATGAATGTTCCCTTTATGGGCGAACTTCTTTTGGGGCATCTTCGCTACGGTACTTATTCAAGCAACACCGACGAGCAATGCCATCCTTTTTTCCGTCGCAATAACTGGATGAGCCGCAACCTGGTATTAGCCGGTAACTTTAACATTACCAACGTTGATGCACTGTTTAACCAATTGGTTGATTTAGGGCAGCATCCTAACGAAAAGGCTGATACTATTTTGATGCTTGAAAAAATAGGTCACTTTTTAGATGACGAGGTACACCAGATTTATGAAACTGCACGCGGAAATAAATCGCCCCGTGAAATATCAGAACTGATTACCGATAACCTAAACATCGTGCAAATGCTTAAACGCTCGTTTAGGGCTATTGACGGTGGTTTTGTAATGGTAGGCATGATTGGGCACGGTGACGCGTTTATCCTTCGCGACCCTGCCGGAATCCGTCCCGCATTTCATTATCAAGACGATGAAGTTTGCGTTGTAGCTTCAGAGAGGTCGGCGATACAAACTGTATTTAACGCTCCTTTCGAAGAAATTGACGAAATAAAACCCGGAAATGCACTGATAGTAAGGAAAAACGGAAAAATTACCGAAGAGGAAATTTTAACCCCCACCAAAAAGCTATCGTGCTCGTTTGAGCGTATTTATTTCTCAAAAGGAAACGACAAAGAGATTTACGAAGAGCGCAAACGCTTGGGCTATCTTGTAGCCGAGGAAGTGTTGCATAAGGTTAATTACAATTTTTCCGATACTCTTTTCAGTTATATACCCAATACTGCCGCCACCAGCTTTTATGGTATGATGGACGGTGTAACCGATTATCTGAACTGGTTTAAAAAACAGCAGATAATGGCCAATCCTGATCTTACAGAAAAGGAACTTACCGAGCTTATCTCTATGAAAGCCCGCAGGGACAAAGTGGTGCATAAGGATGAGAAACTGCGCACGTTTATTACCGACGATGATAACCGCGAAGATTTGATAGGGCAGGTGTATGACATTACCTACGGTGTGGTAAAACCTCAAGATACTTTAGTGGTAGTAGACGACTCAATTGTGAGGGGTAACACCCTTAAAATGAGTATTCTGCGAATACTTGACCGTTTAGGGCCTAAGAAAATTATCATCGTTTCATCAGCACCTCAAATCCGTTACCCCGATTGTTACGGTATAGATATGAGCAAGCTGAAGGATTTTGTTGCCTTTAAGGCCATGCTGGCTTTGCTTGAAGAAAACAACCTTGAGCATAAGCTGGATGAAGTGTACGACAAAGCGGTGGCTGAACTTGAAAAGCCTGCTGAAGAAATGGTGAATGTGGTGAAAGAACTATATGCGCTGTTTGATTATGAGCAGATAACCCGCAAAATTGTTGAGATAGTAACTCCAGATAATATAAAAGCAGATGTAGATATCATTTTCCAATCCATCGACGGCTTGCACAAAGCCTGCCCCGACCATTTGGGCGATTGGTACTTTACAGGTGATTACCCTACTCCCGGTGGTACCCGTGTGGCAAACAAATCGTTTGTAAACTTTTACAAAGGAAGCCACGAAAGGGCGTACTAACCGAAACGATAATAACAGTAAAAGCAGGCCCTTGGGCCTGCTTTTTTTGTTTGGAAAAACTTGGCTTAATTAGTCTTCACAAAAACACCTTCTGCCTCACGGCAAAAGGTGTTTGATAAGGTAAAATGAAAAAAAACTTTATGGTAGTGCCTGAATAACAAGCACTACACGGGCAGGTAGTTTATGCCCGCAACAAAGGTCAGTAATCAAAACTGTAACAAAACGGGTGATAGCACCCAAATTTGTAGGGTAATTCGCCCATTTGTTTTTAGTTCAAACACCTGTGCAAAATGGTTTTGGCGTAGTATTTAAGTACCTTTGCAAGCGGTATTGTATGAAAGCACAAAATAAAAACCTGATAGCAGGCATACTGATAGGAGTTTTGGGCACTCTTGCCGTTGTTTTCCGCAAGCCCCTTGCGCAATTGCTTAAACAGCTTTGGCAAGCTAAACGTTAACTATTTTAACTGAGAGAGATGAGCGAAATAACCCGCCAGCAGGTATTGGCTGCACTTAGCCATGTAAACGACCCCGATTTGAATAAAGATTTGGTGACGCTGAACATGGTAAAGAACATTGCCATTGAAGGCAATAAAGTATCATTTACGGTAGAGCTTACCACACCTGCCTGCCCAATGAAAGATTTGATACAAAATGCCTGCATAAACGCTATAAAACACTTTATAAGTAAAGATGCCGAGGTAGAAGCCAACATGGGCTCACGCGTTACAACCCTGCGTGAGGGTGCCAGTGTATTACCTACCGTTAAAAATATTATCGCCGTTGCATCGGGCAAAGGTGGCGTGGGTAAATCAACCGTATCGTCAAACCTAGCTCTTGCATTGGCCGCACAAGGTGCCAAAGTAGGTTTGTTAGATGCTGATATATACGGGCCTTCAATCCCCACTTTGTTTGGTTGCACCGATCAAGCCCCCGATAGCCGTGAAGAAAACGGGCGCAGTATTATGATACCTATTGAGAAATACGGTGTTAAGCTGCTTTCAATCGGGTTTATGGTACAACCCGGCCAAGCCGTTGTGTGGAGAGGGCCGATGGTGTCATCCGCCATGCGCCAGTTTGTAAACGATGTTGATTGGGGCGATTTGGATTATTTGATTATCGACCTTCCCCCCGGTACTGGCGATATACATCTTACCATGGCGCAAATAGTGCCCGTTACAGGTGTTGTTATTGTTACTACCCCGCAAGAAGTTGCCCTTGCCGATGCCCGCAAAGCCATCGGGATGTTCAACATACAAGGCATTACACTACCCATTATCGGGCTGGTAGAAAACATGGCTTACTTCATCCCGCCTGATGATGAAACCAAAAAATATTACATTTTCGGTCAAGACGGAGGCAAACAACTCGCGCGAGAATACGGCTTGCCGTTCTTGGGCGAAATTCCGTTGGTGCAAACCATACGCGAAGCCGGAGATGAAGGCGTTGCTTTAAAAACCAAGGATGCGCCCACAGCACAAGCGTTTACACGTTTTGCCGAGTTAGCCGCCCAACAAATAGCCATACTCAATAGTCAAACCCAAACAAATGCCGCTGCCCAAAACTAAAAAAGTGTAAATTGCGGCCTAATAGAAGTGATGAACAACGAATTAGCACAAAAGATAGAAGACGTTTTGCAAACCCTGCGCCCGTTTTTAAATGCCGATGGCGGCAATGTAGAACTGGTGGATATACAAGACGATAAACACGTAACCCTGCGCCTTTTAGGTGCTTGCAAAAGCTGTGAAATGAGTCACATGACGATGAAAGCAGGCATCGAAGAAGGTATAAAAAAAGCAGTACCGCAAATAGAATCGGTACAAGCCATCAACTAATTGCATTGTTAGCCGTCTATTAACCTGTGGATGACAACTCCTTTACGGTATGTTTACCGAAATAGGGTTTACATCATTACAGAAAATAAATATTTTTGCCCTTTACCTATTAAAGTTCACTTACACGAATGAAAAGGATACTACTCGTTTTTTTATTAATTAACGCATTGGCAAAGGTTGGCACCGCCCAAACCGAAGAGCTTTTCACATTTGGCAATAACAAAGCCTATTTGGATGAATTTACCCGTCAGTTTTACAAAAACAACCCTGCTGAAAGTATCACCCGCGATACGGCTAAGTATTACATGGGTTTGTTTGTAAACTTTAAACTGAAGGTACAGCAAGCCAAAGATTTGGGCATGGATACTGCCTCAGACTTTGTAGCCGAAATGGCACAGTACAAAAAACAATTAGCCCAACCATACATGGTGGATACATCAGCTAATGATATGCTGATACAAGAGGCTTACAGCTACATGAAGCAAGAGGTGAGGGCCAGCCATATAATGGTTGCCTTAAACCCTGAAGCGTTGCCAAAAGATACCATTGTAGCTTGGAATCGTGCGCTTGAGTTTAAAGCCAAACTAAAAAGCGAACCATTTGATTCAGTAGCAAAAAAATACTCAGAGGATGAATCGGCAAAAACCAACCTTGGCGATTTGGGCTACTTTACTGCTTTTGATATGATTTATCCGTTTGAAAAAGCGGCATTCAATACCAAAGTAGGCGAGGTTTACGGTCCTTTCCGTACCCAGTTCGGTTACCACATCATTAAAGTGTGGGACAAACGTCCGGCACGTCATAAAATACACTTAGCCCACATTATGTTGCGCCTTTCGCAAGAGCCTAAGGACGACGAAATATTGCGCTTAAAACAAAAGCTGGATTCAATAGCTTCTGAAATCAACTCAGGTCGCAGCACATTTGAGGCTATGGCTAACGAGTACAGCGAAGACATTAACACAAGGGCACGTGGTGGTGAGTTGGGTTACCTATCTAGCACCGACCGTGGTTTCCCCGAAGAATTTAAAAGCGTAGCCTATTCACTTAAAAAAGATGGTGATGTAAGCCAAAGCGTAAAAACCCAATACGGATGGCATTTGCTAAAAAGGCTGGGTACCGAAGATTTGAAGCCGCTTGACAGCTTGTACAACGATATTAAACGCAAAATATCAAACCCACGCGACGAGCGTTATACACTTAGCCGCCTTGCTGTTATTGAGAGAATTAAAAAAGAATACAGCTTTAAGGAAGATAAAAACGTATTGACAGGCTTTATAGCTCGTGGCGATTCGGCCATCCTCCGCGGTAAATACGAACACGTTGATTTGGCTAATGGCAATACTGAGTTATTTAGCATTGGCAACAAAAAATACATATTGAATGATTTTTCAAAGTTTGTTGCAGTTAACCAACAACCCTTGGCTAATGCCGATTTGAAAATGACCATTGAGAACCTTTACAATAGTTTTGTAGAGCAATTTGTATGGCAATACGAAGAAAACAACTTGGATGCCAAGTTTGATAAATACAAATATCTGGTACAAGAATACCACGATGGGATATTACTGTTTAACCTTTCGGAAAAGAAAGTGTGGAACAAAGGTATTACCGATACTACCGGTTTGAAAGAATACTACGAGGCTAACAAAACCAAGTACATGTGGAAAGACCGCATTGAGGCTTCGATTTACGAATGCAAAACCGAAGATGTAGCTAACAAGGTGAAAAAATGGGTGAAAAAGAAATATGCCGATACCACCATATCGCGCATGGCACATGAAATTGACCCGTTGAGCCTTGCTATTAAAACCGGTAAATTTCAACACGGCGAGCACTTTGTAACTGAGTTGGTGAAATGGAAAAAAGGCAAGTACATGGTTGAAAAAGACGGTAAATACTATTTTGTAGTAATTAAATCAGTATTGAAATCACAGCCTAAAGCACTAAGCGAAGTGCGCGGCCCCATTACCAGCGAGTATCAGAATATGCTTGAAAAGCAATGGATTGAGGAATTGAAACAACAATACCCTGTTACCATTAACCAAGCAAACTTTGATAAGTTTTTAAACAGCATAACCCGCTAAGGGATATATACATCCCTTTTAGGGATTATAATACTACCCCGCTTTGGTACTGTAAAAAGGCCAAAGCGGGGTAAACTGTAAAATTAAAACAGCAACAACAAACCAAAACGGGTGTGTTTATCGTTTATAGCAAACATCCGGCATAATTTTATACAACAAATTACATACAGCTATTTACTTTGAAAGCAGCAAAGCATATTAACCCTAAACCCATGATAAAAACATTCATAGCTACCGTAGTGCTTTTTTTGACGGTGGGCGGCCTTTGGGCACAGCCTGAGACCGACGGGCGCATATTGGATGAAATTGTAGCCATTGTGGGCGATAACTACATCTTAAGGTCGGATATTGATAAGGAGTTTGCCACCTTAGAAGAACAATCGGGGGTTCAGTTTAAAGAAGAAGACCGCTACCAGATACTAAACTCGCTGATTGCAAAAAAAATACTTTTGTACAAAGCTCAGTTGGATAGTGTTGTGATTGCTCCTGAAAGGGTAGATGGAGAAATTGAACGCCGTATGGCCTATATATTGGCTCAGTTTCCGGGTGGCGAGGATGATTTTATAAAATACATCGGTAAGTCAATCGAAGAGTTTAAAGCACAAACCCGTGCCCGTTTGTACGAAGAAATGCTGGTGAATGAATTGCAGCAAAAGATTCTGAAGGATGTTAAAATTACCCCTTCAGAAGTTATTAAGTACTACGGCGATATACCCAAAGACAGTTTGCCTCAGATAAATGCAGAGGTTACACTTGCACAAATCGTTAGGTTTCCTAAAGTTACCCAAGCCGAAAAAGACTATGCCCGCATGAAAATTGAGCGCATACGTCAGGAAATTTTAGACGGAGGAGACTTTGCAATAACTGCCATTAGTGAATCAGACGACCCTATGTCGGCAGCGCGGGGTGGTGAATTAGGGTTCTTTGGTCGCGGACAAATGGTTCCCGAGTTTGAGGCTGCTGCTTTTAAATTAAAACCCGATACTATTTCTAAGATTATAGAAACCTCGTTTGGTTACCATATTCTGAAGCTGATTGAGCGCAGGGGCGAGCGCGTAAATGCGCGCCATATTCTTAAAATGCCTAAAACTGTAGCGGCTGATTTGCAGTTGCAGAAGAACGTATTAGATACTCTTTTAACCTCAATTCAGGCGCAGAGTATAACGTTTGAAGACGCTGCTAAGAAATATTCTGACGACGAACGCACCTCATCAAACGGAGGTAAAATAAGCGACCAAATGGGCAACTTTAAAGTAACGCTTGCCGAGTTGGATAAGGATGCTTTTGATGCCGTTGGAAAAATGAAAGCGGGCGATTATTACGGTCCTGTATATAGCAAACAACAAGACGGTAAAGAATGCTACAAGCTGTTTTACCTGATTGCTGAAACTGAACCACACATTGCCGACCTAGATAAAGATTGGCTGAAAATACAGAATGCTGCGCTAGAAGCTAAAAAAGCCGAAGCGCTTGAAAAATGGATTTTCAAAAACAAAAAAGAATACTACATAAAAATAGTTGATAAATATGCCGAGCATCCTACCCTGCAACATTGGGTAAAAAAATAATGCAGGCAGTAACCCTTTAACCCAACAAACTCAAGCACCGCCAAATGGTAGAATACAAGAACGATGTTGAAGCTGCTGATGCCTTTACCGGCATTATAAAAAACCTTAAATCTGAAATACACAATGTGATTGTGGGGCAGGACAAAGTGATTGAGAACGTGCTGATAAGCATGTTTTGTAATGGACACTGTTTGTTGGTAGGTGTGCCCGGTTTGGCAAAAACCCTGTTGGTAAAAACCATTGCCGATGTAATGGATTTGAGCTTTAACCGCATACAGTTTACACCTGATTTGATGCCCAGCGATATTACGGGCAGTGAGATTTTGGACGAGAGCCGTCATTTTAAATTTATTCGCGGACCCATATTTGCCAATATTATCCTTGCGGATGAGATAAACCGTACTCCGCCCAAAACACAGGCGGCGTTACTGGAGGCGATGCAAGAGAAAAACGTTACCGCCGCCGGCCAGATGCACGTGTTGGATAAGCCGTTTTTTGTACTGGCAACCCAAAACCCTATTGAGCAGGAGGGTACTTATCCCTTGCCCGAAGCACAGCTTGACCGTTTTATGTTCAATATTGTGTTGGATTACCCATCGTTGCAAGAAGAAATTGATGTTGTAAAAAGTACTACCAGCGATAACGATTCAAAAGCAGGTAAAATCATCAGTGCTGCCGAGGTACAATATTTCCAAAAGCTGGTGCGTAAAGTGCCCGTGCCCGATAACGTAATTGAGTATGCTGTGAAATTGGCTGCAAAAACACGCCCCTCATCAACCACAGCATCGGATTATGTGAAGCAATACCTTGAATACGGAGCAGGGCCCCGTGCCAGTCAGTATTTGGTAATGGGAGCAAAATGCCATGCGCTTTTCCGCGGCAAATATTCGCCTGATATGGAAGATGTGCAAGCTGTTGCAGAGCCCATATTGCGCCACCGTATCGTTAAAAACTACAAAGCCGAAGCAGAAGGTCTTTCAGCAGAGGATATTATCAAAACTTTGTTGTAAAAACAGCAACGGTTACATACTTATATCTTTTCTCTTCGTTTAGCTAACAACGGGACATCGGGGCATTAATAGTGTTATTAAAACATTATTATTTGTTTGGTTGACAACGTTTTTACATGTAATCCGCATCTTTGCAAAAGGTAGTTGCGTTATGATCAATTTAGCTAAAAGGAGAATTCACATATCGTTGTTTAACGCAATACTGTTTCTTGGTATTTTCTTTTCTTTCATTCCGTCTTTAAAGGCAAGCCACTTAATGGGCAGTGATATTACTTATCAATGCTTAGGAAATAATAGATATAAAATTACTCTTACTGTTTACAGAGATTGTGGCGGGACTACTCTAGGTGTTACGTTTAACCTTCCTGTGAAATGTAAGAATTCAACGTGGACCACAACAGTGATGGTGAGAAAGGAAAGCGTTACTGATATTACTGGGATAGGCCGAAATTGCCCTTCATCATTTAGTAGCAAGTGTAAGGGCGGGAACTATCCTTACGGTATTGAACAGCACATTTATACCGGGATAGTAGATGTTTCCAGTTCAAAATCTGTGTGCAATGAATTAATAGTGAGTTGGACGCAGAATGCAAGAAACAAATCAATTACCACGGGTGCAGCCGATGAAACATTTTATACAGAAGCAAGCATTTTTACGGATATAAGTTGTAATAGTTCACCCATATTTACTACACCTGCAGCAGCATTGGTGTGTGTAAATACAGATTTTGTATTTAATAACGGCGCGCTTGATACAGTAGATAACGATATACTTACCTACAGCTTAGTTTCTCCATTACAAGCTGCCGGTTCGCCATTAGGGTATATCAGTCCGTATTCAGCACAAAAACCATTACGTTTTTTAGGTTTTCCCGATGCAACATTGCCTTCGCCAAGTGGCTTTCATCTTGATTCGTCAACAGGTAATCTTAATTTTAGACCCACGCTGCTAAATCAAGTAACGGTATTAGTGCTTCAGGTTACCGAATGGCGTAAAGTAAATGGAGTGTTGAGGGTAGTGGGCATTACTCGGCGAGATATGCAGATGAGTATAATTAACTGTAACAACAATACTCCGCCGAAAATTACAGCGACACAAGACACAACTTGTCCGGGACAGCAAGTATGTATAAATATTACCACTTTTGACAGTACTGCAACCGATTCTGTATTCTTAGACTGGAACAGTGGTATACCCAATGCTATATTTACTAAGTTTCCGGGTTCAAATCCCAAGCAACAGGCTGGTCAGTTGTGCTGGACGCCTAAATCTGCCGACGGGCGTGTCGACCCGCATTATTTTACAGTTACCGCCAACGATAATTCTTGTCCAATGCCGGGTCAGGCAGTAAAAGCTTTAAGTATTTATGTTGTGCCTACAGCGCCTATAATAGTTGTGAATGACACCAACCAGTGTGCGAAGGGGCATATATATAACTTTACAAATAACACACCCAATAGAAACAACTTTATACCCAATTGGCAAATATCAGATGCTACATCTTATAGTAGTATGGATATAGTGGGAAAGAAGTTTAACGATACCGGAAACTATGTAGTTAAACTAATGCTGCACGATACGGTGATGGGCTGTAAAGATACTGGCCAAATGACCGTACGGGTGAAACCCGAGCCAGACTTGGGTGTTTCGTTGGTTAATTTCAGCAGCACATTTTGTGTAGGGGCAACACCAACTCCCTATACCTTAGTGCCCGGGCCCCAAGGGGGTATGTTTTTTGGTAAAAATGTATCGGGTAACATCTACACCCCAAAAATATTGGGGCCTGATACTATTATGTACTATGTGTCGGTGGAAGGTTGTGAGGATGATACACTTATCTACACCACTGTAGCCCAAAGGCCAAAGGCAGTACTTAAAATAAATACGGCAGTGCAGTGTTTCAAGGCACAACAGTATGATTTTACTAACCAAACAACCAATCCCAACAAACACAATACTTATTGGTTGTTATCAGATTCAACAACCTACACTAGTGTAGACTTGTCAGGCAAAAAATTTGCCGATACAGGGTTGTTTACGGTTAAGCTGGTGGTACAAGACACGGCGTCGGGTTGTACGGATACAACACAAGGCACAGTGCGGGTAAAGCCTCAACCTGATTTAAGTTTGCCTACTGTGGGGCTTAAAAGCCAGTACTGTGTAACGTCAACACCACCCCCACATACGTTGGTGGCAGGGCCACAAGGCGGGGTGTTTTCGGGTAAAAATGTGTCGGGTAATATCTATACCCCAAAAATCCTCGGGTTAGACACCGTTAAGTATGCAGCATCGCTAAACGGTTGTGATGATGATACGTTACTTTTTGTCACAGTAAGCCCTAAACCGCAAGCTTCATTTACAATTAACAAAAAGGAACAATGCTTCAGTGTTCAGCAATTTGATTTTACAAATACGTCAAGCATAGTTGCAGGAACTTATACCAACCGTTGGCAGTTTACAGGCGGATGGCAAGCAAACACTGTTGATGCTAAACAAGTAAAGTTTCTTGTTTCAGGTAAAAGTGCAGCTACATTAATCATCACTTCGCAGGAAGGATGTGTTGATTCTACTTCTGATTCTGTAACGGTTTATGCAGACCCGATTGCTGATTTTACAGCCATGAACTCCTTCTATTGTGTTAAAGCAGGCGATGTGGTGTTAATTCCTACAGTGCCGGGCGGAGTGTTTAGCGGTACTAATGTAAAAGGAAATGTATTGGTGCCAACAAAAGCAGGTAATGATAGCGTGAGATATACGGTGACTGTTAATGGCTGTACCTCCCATTCGGTGCAATACTTTAAAGTGTACCCCCAACCTAGTTTTCCTGCTACAGTAAGTGATGTTAGTTGCTTCAAAGAGCCTATTACACTAAACGTTGCTATTCCTGATGCAAGCTACTTGTGGCACGACGGTAGCACATCACCCACCTATATGGTAACCGACACGGGAAAATACCACGTGATGATATATCATATTTGTGATACTATTGAAAAAACCATTTTAGCAAAAGATTGCTATTATGGGGTTACTCCGACTGCATTTACCCCAAACGGGGACGGAGTAAATGATTTTTTTATGCCGTATTTACACAACGCAGTGGGAATGGATTTGAAAATATACAGCCGTTGGGGTGAGCTGGTGTTTGAAACCACAGACTTGTCAAAAGGGTGGGACGGTAGCTTTAAAGGTGCTCCATTGCCTGATGGTGTTTATACTTGGCTGCTGTTGGTAGATTACATTGGCGAAAGACAAGCTCCCCGCCGCAGCATTGAAAACGGTACAATAACACTGTTACGATAACCTTATCGAAAACTTTTTAAAATAAAGTGTTAGAGTGCCCCTCTTTTTTATCTTTGGAGGAAAGCCCTGAATAGTTGGACATAGTAATAATTATCATAGTTATAGGCGTTATTTTTTTTGTGTATATACGCAGTGCCTACACCGAAACAATTGCAGAGGAAGCCGCCGAAGACCGTTTTAAAAGCGATGTTAAAGTCATAAAGGAAAACGAAGAGTTGTTGTTAAACAACGATCTTTTTTATCGCCAACTGCCGTATACATCGCAGCAACGGTTTATGCAGCGGCTGGCTTTATTCGTCCAATCAAAAAACTTTATCGGAAGGGAAATTGAGGTGGAGTATTATATGAAGATGATGATTGGTGCTGCGGCTATCAAATTTAGTTTTGGGGTAGAGGATTATCAGTTAAGCGGTTTTAAACAAATATTGGTGTACCCTGAGGAGTATTATTCTAAAATTACCCGCCAGTATCACAAAGGCGAAGCTAACGCTATCGGTGTTTTGGCTTTTAGCTGGAAACACTTTAAAGAAGGGATTGACAGCCCGAAGGATAACTTAAATCTTGGTGTGCATGAGTTTGCCCATGCCTACTTTTTGCAGCAAACACAAATGGACGGTGAAGCCCCGTTTGACAGTAATAAATTTAAAAAACTGCGGACCCACATACAAGACCATGCAGTGCTGGATACTATGAAACAGAAGGCGTTGTTTCGTGATTATGCGTTTAGGAACGAAATGGAGTTTTTTGCAATTATGGGGGAACATTTTTTTGAAACTCCCACGGATTTTAAATCGGAAACCCCGCGCTTGTACGATATGTTCGGTAACGTATTAAAGCAAGACCCTACAAAGTTGGGGATGTAGTCCTATGCCTTATTTTTTAAGCACAGCACGCAGTTTATTCTTTACCGTAGGATTTTCTAACACAGGGTGTAAAAACACGCTGAAAATGATGATAATCGCTCCTAAATAAAAATTGGGCGAAAGCTCCTTATTCTCCCCAAAAATGGCCCAAGCCAGCAGTATACCATATACAGGCTCAAGGTTAAGAGCAAGGTTTGCTGTAAATGCAGAGAGGTGTTTCATGGCCTTTAATGCCAATACCATAGTAAATGCGGTACACAGCCACGCCAATACAACCAGGTTAAACCAATCGGAAGCAGTAGGTATCAGTTGAGCATTAGGAAACAGCCATAGGTACAATGGTGAGCAAAGCGAAAGGAAAATAAAACCACCCGCCAGCTCAGTAAAGGTTATCGATTTTGGGTCGGCGTGGTCGATATACTTTTTGTTGAGGGTAGAGAATAAAGCCGCAAGAAAGGCTGCAATCAATCCCATAATAAAGCCGATAAGAAACCCTGCGTCAAGTCCGTTAAAGATGATGTAAATACCTGCTATTACCAATAAACCCAGTATTACCTCAGTGGGGCGTATCCGTTTTTTAAATATCAACGGCTCAATAAACGAAGTAAACAGCGAGGTAGTGGCTAATCCGCTGAGTGCTACTGATACGTTACTTGCCTTTATAGAGCCGTAAAAGGCCACCCAGTGCAGTGCTGTGAGGCATCCGATGCCTAAAAAGATGAAAACATTTTTGCGTTGAAGGGTCTTTAGCCCCGTAATAACCCCCGGTACAAACAGTAATCCTACACAGGTAATCAGTACACGGTACCACACCAATGGGACTTCTTGCAGGCTTATCCAGCGCCCCAAAATAGCCGTAAATCCCCACAAAAATATTGCGAGGTGCAGTTGCAGGTAAGCTGCGCGTTTTTCAGGGTTCAAAAGCGTTTATTTTAGGCAAATATAAGAGTGCTCACTCCCTAAAGGGAACACACGCTCTATTTATCTTTGGTGTTGATGGTGTAATTGCGGTGCAAAGCTATATCAACATTAGTATTGGTAGTAATTTTGGCAACAATTGAAACGGGTATTTCATAGTAGTAACCGGCTTTTACGGGTACATCAATTGTGGCTTCGGTGCCGGTATTATACAGCGAATTCTCAAGAAGAGCGTCGTCATAGCATTTGCCATCTTTCAGTTTGCCTATGTAAAACAGCGCATTTTTAACAGGGTGATTTAGAGAAACCTTGTAGCGGTAACTTACAGCCTCACGGTTATACCCCGTGTACTCAATGTTTATTTTCAAGTCGTCGGTTTCTTTACCCTTGTAATCATACTCTTTGTATCCTGTGCAGGGATTATCGTTGTTAAATTGAGCTATAAACTTTACCGCACCGCCGTGGTGATACTCTGTATAAGAGCCTTGCATCTTATCGTTCACATAAGTAATCACCCGATACGGCTTACCGTTTTGGAAATACCATGTAAGTTTACCGTTTTTCTTCCCGTCTTTAAACTCGGTTTCAACGCATTTATTCCCGTCCTTATAAAAATTGACTGATGCACCGTTGCGCTTTCCGTCTTTGTAACGGATAATGGTTTTTATTTTCTTGTCCTCGTAATAGTATTTCTTTTCGCCGGTGTATTTTTTCTTTTCCAAGCGTTGTTCAACCTCGGGGTTAGGCTTTGATGCATCCAACAGTTCTTTAATGTCATCGGCAGCATCAGTACCAAAAAAACAGGCGTTAAAAAACAGGGGGAACGCCAAAAGAAATAAGGGGCGGAAAAATTTCATACTGCAATATACATTCCGGCAGATTAACGGGGTATTGCTTTAATGCCTGCCGATAAAACGAGGTTTATAATTTGTGAAGTTTATCCAACAACTCGGGTAATTGACCCATGGCGGCCATTTCGCGCAGCATACGGCGATTTTCTTTAGCAGGGGAGCCATAGTACACTTTGCCTCCTTCAAGGCTTTTACTAACGCCTGAAGAGGCTAAAACCACCGCTCCTTTACCAATCACTACTTCTTTGTTCACACCTACTTTGCCCCATAGCACCACATTGTCTTCAACCTTGCTAACGCCGGCAATGGCTACTTGTGCAGCAAATATGCAGCGTGAGCCTACATGAGTGTCGTGGCCAATGTGAACCTGACTGTCAATTTTGGTTTCGCTGCCTATAATGGTATCTCCGCTTACACCTCGGTCAATAGTTGTACCTGAGCCTATTTCAACACCGTCGTGCAAAATGGTGCGGCCGCAGCTGTGCATTTTCTTAAAGCTGCTGTAATAAAAAGCATCACCGCCAATAGTGGCATTGCCGTGTATAATTACATTATTGCCAATAATGGTATCGTGGTAAATCACCACATTGGGGTATATGATACAATTATCGCCAATGGTAACATTATCGCTAATGGCTACTCCGGGGTGTATAATGGTGTTTTTACCAATAGTTACATTATTACCCGTGTGATAGGCTTTTGTTTGAGGAACAGGAGTAGGGCTAAAGTGCTTACACAAAAACGTATAATCACGGAAGGGGTCGTCGCTGATTAATAGAGCTTTGCCTTCGGGACATTCAACGTCTTTGTTTATCAGTACAATAGTAGCCGCACTGGTAAGTGCCTTTTTGTAATATTTTTCTACGTTTACAAATGTAATGTCGCCTGCCTCTACCATGTGTATCTCATTAATTCCGGTAACGGCAAAATCATCAGGGCCTACAAAACGGGCATTTATCATTTGGGCAACCTCTTGTAAGGTGTGCTTGCGGGGCAGTTTCATTTATAAGCAGAAAATTATGGGGCAAACTTAGTGCAAAAGGCTTTAAAGTAGAAAAAAACCCTCCTAATAATGTTTATCAGATACCCATAAAACAGAGCGGCCCCTTTCGGGGCCACTAGGTTCTCATTATGCACTGGAAATGAAAAGGATATCTTTTTTTAACGCACTACTATTTTGGTAGTTTCAACACGGTTACCGTTGCTGATGTTTACAAAATAGATTCCTGCATTTATTCCTTCAAGGTTGATAAGTGCTTTTGTTGCACCGCTTTCGGGTTGTGTTTGGTAAACAGTAGCACCTAATAGGTTGGTAACAGTTATTGTTACACCTTGTCCAAAGGCTTGGGTAGCTTCTACTGTAAAGTTACCATTGCTTGGGTTAGGATACACACTTACTTGTCCGCCTTCAATCACAGGCACACTGTTGGTTCCGTTCACATAAATCACACGCTTAGCACTAAGTGATACATTACCGCTTAAATCCGTAGCACGGTATTGGATGTAGTACAAGCCTTCAACACTGCTGTTTACCCAGTTGCCAAGTGTTTCAACGGTTACTTGTGCGCTGTCGTAGAAGTTATCACTCAATGTATAACCTGAATCTGTGTACGACTGCCAGCGGGCAAGATGAACAATATCACTACCCACCAACGTAATTTGTGGAGCAATTCTGTCAACCACATTAATGGTGCGTACTACTGAGTCAGCAACATTACCTGCGGCGTCAACGGCTTTATACACCAAGGTATATGTGCCTAAAGCGTTAACGTTTACGCTACCTGTTACGGTATAAGGTACAAATGGGTCGTAGTTATCAGCTACAGAAGCACCTGCATCCACATAAGGAGTTTTACCGCTATGGTCTATAGTTGCATTGCCGTTAAGTGTAATTACAGGTTTTGTAGTATCACTAACAATGATGATACGTTTCAATTGTACAGTGTTACCGCTTGCATCAGCAACGGTGTAGGTTAGCTCATAAGTGCCAACCTTAGCAGTATCTACAGCGCCGGTTGTTACTACAACAGGTGTTAAATCTGTTCCGAAAGGATTGTCAATAGCATTGTAGCCGGGCTCAACGTATTGAGAGAATACAGAAAGTTTTACAGTATCATCTCCGTTTTTAGTAAACACAGGTTTAGTAACATCGGGAGTGATTTTCACTTTACGTTCTACCGTAGTAGTATTACCTCTTGAGTCAGTTGCAGTGTAGCTGATGGTGTACTCGCCAACTGTTAAGGTATCAGCACTACCTACAATCATAATGGTTGAGGTAATGTTACCGTCAACATTATCAAAAGCAGTAGCACCTGAATCGGTGTAACCGTAGCCAACCTCTACAGTTGCAGGGTTAGGACCTACAATGGTTACCACAGGAGCTTTATCGTCAGGTAGAATATTTACTTTAAAATCTTCGTACTCACCAACTACAACAGGACCGCAAGGTAGTGTAGTAAGGTTTGCCCTTGATACTGCTACACGCATACGAGTTGGGCCTAATAAGCCGCTTGCAGGAATGGTAATAGGTGCGGTTAGTATTTGCGCAGTTGAAGCACTGTCAAACAATACTTCTTCGTCTTGATCTTCAAAATCACCGTCTTGGTTCAAATCAATCCAAGCAGCAAAGTTTACACGCTCGTTGTTTGTGTTACGTTCAATATTAATGTTGTACACTCCGCCTTCAGCAACTTGTGCTACTTGGCCGTTTGAGCTGAAATCGCTGTATTTGTTCACCCCATAATCAGATGATTGGTCGATTTGCTCAAATCTCACACGGCGAATGGTTACGTCGGTATTCGTAGTAAGCACGTTAGGACGGCAGTATTCAACAACTTCGATGTAGTCTATTTTCTCAATAGAATCAGCACCAACGCTGTTAGAAGCTACAAGTTTAACAGTGTATTTACCGCCAAAGCTAAACGCTACGCGGGGGTTGCGGCTGGTTGCGGCATCAATAAACTGCACACCGTTTGATGGGGTTATTTCCCATTTCCAGTTGCTTGGGCCATGTCCGCTAAGGTCAGTTAGGCGGGTTACTTCGGCAGTATTTACTTTAGTAAGGCTGGCTGTAAAGTCAACCGGTGTAGGAGCTGTTGTTGGAGAAACAACCACAATTTGTTTGAAGAACGAATCAACACCTAAACAGTTTGTTGATGACAACAAAACATTGTATGTGCCGGGCAATACAAAGGTTTTGGTTGGATTTGGTTTGCTGTAGTTGTTGTTGTTATCCGATTCGTAGTTAGGGTAATCAAAATCCCAGAAGAAGGTTAATCCGTTTCCGGTTGAAGTGTTTACAAAATCGTACGGAGAATCTTCAAACAACGTATCAGGAATATTGAAACCTGCTACAGTTGGGCTAGTGCTCACAGGTACGCTTTCCCACTCAGCCTCAAAACCTGCGTACTGCGTAGCTGCATCGGTTTTCCAAAGCAACCACATATGTCCTGATTTTGCAGTGAAACCTGTTGTTCCGCCGGGGTTAGTCATACCTCCGGTTATCGTAGCAATAATGTTAGCAGCATCGCTGGTATCACCGTCGTAAATAATCAGCTTGTCATCAGCATCAGTATTGGTCCATTGGTTAAAACGCAGGGTTACAGATGAAGCACATGGGTTGATGAAGAATGCACAGTTTTGGTTGGCAGCATAGTTAGCCGCTGAACCACCGTCGTCATAAATTTTACCACGCTCAAAAGTTGAGGTTTTCTCTGCACACATATTTACAATCGGATACACCTCAATGTAAGCGGTACGGCAGCGTTGCGCACTGCTACCTATAGCGTTATCAGAAATCAAGCATATTTCATATTTACCGGCTTCGGTAAACAAAATAGATGGGTCTTGCTCCGTTGAGTCTGAGAAAATAACATTCGTGCCGTTATTAGGTGTTACGCTCCAATGCCAAGCAGTAGGTCCGTTTAGCGAAAGGTCAGTAAGTTTTATGCTCTCATTAACGTATATCTGATTCCTGTCAGATGAGAAGTTAGCAGTAGGAGCAAGTGTAGGGTCGGCAATGGTATAGCTCACCTGTGCACTGTCAAAACCGCTACAGTTTTCAGCAACCATCATAATATCATAATTGCCTGCTGTTGGGAAACTGTAAATAAAGTTAATACCTTGGTTTACGTACACACCGTTTACATACCATTTGTAGATGGCTATTTGGTTTGCATTACCATTAAACAAGAAGTACGACCTGTCACCTGTAACAGCGCTGTTAGGGCCGATAAAGGTAGCTGTAGGAGCGCTTAGTGATGGAGTGTATTCATCAGCACCAATGGTAGGTAATGATGCACAACGCACATCGCCATCATAATCATTAGTAATGTTCAATCCGTTTTTGCCATACGCAAAGCGTGAAAGGAATAACAAGTGAGGGTTTTTGCTGCTAACAAAGTTGGGAGCAAAGTTGTAGCTATGTGCATCCTTTCCTGTAGCTGTTTGGAACGAAGCAAAATCAGGGTAATAAGTTGAGGTTAAATAACCAAGGTTTTCGCCTGTGGTATAATACAAGTTATAGTCAAGTTCTGTAATAGCGGCTAAGCCGTTGGGAGTATACCAAGCGGCCACACCGTCTAACTTGTTGTAGAATATGTTATTTAATATTCTAACCTTGTTGTAAGCGTTAAGCGTTACAACAGGCATGTAAAAACCACGACCACCTGTGGTAGTTGAAGTAGAGGTGTAGTCAACATCTAACAAACAAGTGTTGTGAGCAAACAATTGGTAAGAACCTGAAGTTTCATTACTGATACCATATACGCTTGAGGTTCCTGCATACGACATAGTTATCATGTTGTTGATTACCTGTCCTTCTTTTCCTGCATTACCATTACAGTCGCGCAAGCGGATACCATATCCCCTGTTAGATTCAACAAAGTTTTGCGATACAAAGTATGCGCTGTCAACAATGTTCATGCTTATACCGTAGTATTCAACGTTAATGGTTTGGTCAGCACGCACTATTCTGTTTTTGTAAATCTCAGGATAGTTCTGGCCTGCTACAAAAACACCTGTATAGTTTGCATCAATTGTGTTGCTGTATATTTTAGTTCCGGTTGATCGGGTTGTAGTGTTTACATTTAGCCAAACTCCGTTTGAGTTGCCCACCATCTCGTTGTTATAAATTAACACATTAGAGGTGATAGCGGTTGAGCCTGCATAAACGTGTGAACGTGTACCGTTTGCATCAGTAGTTATATTAGTTGGTCCAACAAACTTGTTGTCGCGTATTACAATGTTTTCAACGGTTCCATCAATATTGATAACAGACGAATATGTGCCTGTTCCGCTACGTTCAAGCGTTAAATCCCTAAATGTAATATGGTCAGTGCCAACTAATGAAATCGTGTAGTTATCAGTAGTTACAGTGCTTGCAGCAGAGCTAATGGTTACTGCTGTTTTATTGTTGCTTTCACTTTTAAAAGTGATTGTGTTTGTTGCAGAGGCTCCTGAAATTTCATTGAACACCAGCTTTTCAGTGTAGGTGCCGTTGCGGATATCAAAAACAACTGGACCACAAATACCATAGGTATTTAGCTCATTTACTGCATCGTTTATTGTTGCAAAGTTAGGTGTAGTGCCACCAATGGTATAAGTGCCTGCTTGCAAAGCCATTGAGAAAATACGGCTTGAAGAGTCATTAATTTTTAGGGCGTCATTAACATTGTTGGGGCTGCTGGTCCAAGCCTTTATGGTGTATTTTACTCCGGCAGTAGATGAGAAATTACCCAAGGTTACTTGTTGCGTTACACTCCCTGAGCCTAAAACAGTATCTAGCAGCTGGTAAAATGTAACAGGAGTTTGCAAACTACCGTTAATGCTCCAGTTTACAGTAAAGGTGTCAACTTGGTTAATGCCAAAGTTTTTAGCAGTAACTTTAACCGTTTGTGTTGTAGCACAGCTGCCCGCAGCGGGTTGGTCTATACTAACAATACCAATGTCATTTTTAAGACCTAGTATAGGATATGCAGGGTTATCATCAGCTCCCCTGTATGTTGAAGCACCACGAGGGTTATTGTCAATATCATTGGTTACGCTTGATATAACTTGAGCTTTAAGATCGGAGTTTCCAAGTGATGTACCTGTTAAGTGCAAATCAGTATTAGAAGTAAAGAAAACAGGATAATCGTTGGCGTTATCATCTATACCTGAAGTAAATAATGCTTGGTGAGATGCAATGGAGTTGCTGGTAGCTGTGCCTAGTCGGCTGATAAGCCCCGAAGCAGAGTTATACACGTTATAGTCCATTGCAGCAATAATACCGTTGGCACTGGTAGCTGAAAAGGGAAGGTGTTGTCCGCCACTAATTCCGCCGGTACGCATATTTGCCAAAATGTTATTTCTAAAATCATATACGCCAGTGGTACTTGTATTGGTTTTGTTTATACAAGCCGAAAGCACGTTGCCGCTCGTTCCGCCCGTGGTTAATGTGCCACCTATACGTATAGAGTTGTAATATGCTTTTACATTGCTTGCACCGCTACCTACTAATGAAATTCCGTAGGTGGCTGTAGAGCCTGGGTTTCCATCAAATGCAATAATGTTGTTAGTTATGTTTGCTACCATTCCGGCAGTTGCAGATATGTACACACCGTGTATATCACAGTCGTTACTACCCGTTAGCGTTATGTCATAAAACTTGTTACGGGTAACGATAATAGTATCAGAGTACGAAGTGATGTAGATGCCCGAAGAAATAGAAGTAGAAGTCGTGGGAGTGGTCATGTGGAACGAGTTAGAATCCACTACAAACATTTGGTTTGCGGTGCTGGTTCCATATATGCCGGCATAGGTTTGGTTCAAAAACTCATTACCATATAAAGTGTTTCTACGGTTAGGGTTTGCAGCAGTTCCACCTAATTGAACGATATAGCGACCTCCTGTAACTTTACAAAATTCTACCCTGTTATCTGAGTTACCTGAAGAGTTTGATGCTGAGGTGAAAAAATAAATACTTCGTCCTGTGCTTGAGGTAGAAGCCTGTGAAATGTTCAAATACCTCAATATGTTATTTGTAGCACCGTCAACAAATGATACAGCCGAATATGCTCCTGTATTGGTTTGCGCCAGCGTTAAGGCTTTTGTTGTGCCTGTGCCACCGGGACGCCCATCAACAATCACATAATCACCATCCTTAAGTTCCATTAACGATGTTGCTCCTGATGTTGTTATTGTAGCACTGGTAACGTTACTTGCCGGACGCAACGTAATTGTGTTGCTTGCGCTTGCGCCTGATTTAGCAGGAAACGTAATAGGAAAAGTTTCGTTGGCGCCTGTATAGGCGGTGGTAATTTCAATTACGTATGCTTGTGTAATTGTAGAAGGAATTGCGGCAATCGCTGCCGACACGGAGTTGTGGGAACTTATAAGGCTTCCCGAACCGCTTTTCAACTCAATGGAGTTGGTCTGTGCCTCTGTCCTTGTGTGTGAAAGGATCAGCAGAATTAAAATTGCTAAAAACTGTAATGAACGTTTCATATCCTAAGCCTTGTTTAATCAACATAGATAGCTTACAACACACAAAATGTTGCAGCAAAAACTACTAAAGCGTTGCGTATTAACGCGAAAGTGTTTTTTTTGTGCTTGAAATTGTAAAAGAGGTTATCGATTTAACCAATCTTTAAACTCCGCAGCCCTATCAATGCTCACCACCATCTCTTCTTTTGATAACGGGCGGGTAATTAATTTCACCCTGCCGCGCGTGTGGTTAAACATTTTCTCAATAGCATTAAACGATACAATAAACTGGCGGTTTATGCGGAAGAAGTTCTCAGGGTCAACACGCATTTCCATAGCGTCAAGGCTGCCGTCAAACAAATACTTTTTGCCATCCAGCGTGGCAATAATCAAGTGGCGGTTTTGCACAAAAAAATAGGCAATATCATCGGCAAGCAGTGATATGATTTCTTTTCCCGATTGTACCAAGAACCGTTTTTGGTAGGGTGTGTGAATACGGCTTAAGTTTTCGTACGACTTGGGTTGCTGCACCAAGCTGTCGTATTTATTTAATGAGGCTTGCAATTCATCCAGTAGCACTGGCTTAAGCAAATAGGCAATGCTGTTTAGCTCAAACGCTTTAATGGCATATTCTTCGTACGACGTGGTGAAGATAACAGGTGTGGTTACCTGCATATTCTCAAAAATGCTAAAGCCTAAATCGTCGCCCAGTTGTACATCCAGAAAAATAATGTCGGGCTCATTGCTTTGCAGCCATTGGTAAGCCGATTTCACTGTGCCCAGACGTGCTTGTACCTGAACTTCTTGCGTACATTGCGAAAGCAAATACTCTAGGTGGGTAGCGGCGTGTTGTTCGTCTTCAATTATAGCGCAGTTCATGCAGCAAACTCAGGTTTTAAAAGCGGTATTCGGGCTACATAATAACCGTTTTCAACACCAAATACAGGGGGTTGGGTTTCCAGCAAGCGGTAGCGGTCGGTAATGTTTTGTAAGCCTATACCCGTTGATGGTTCTTTCAGGGGTTTCACCTGCAAGTTATTACTTATTACAATATTTCCAGCTTCATATTTTATCTCAATAGATAAACTGTTTTCTTCTGAGATAATATTGTGTTTAATCGCATTCTCTATCAATAATTGCAGCGTAAAAGGCGGAACACAGTTACGCATCATAGTTTGGGGCACATTAATCTCTACAGATAAGTTTGTTCCAAACCGCATTTTTTGCATGTACAAATAATGGCCGGCTATTTCCAGTTCTTCTGCCAGCGAAACCACTTTGTTATCGCCTGATTTTAGTATGCTGCGGTATAGTTTAGAAAACCGTCCCACAAAATCTATGGCTGTTCGTTGGTCTTTGATGATTAGTGTTGAAAGTGTGCTTAAAGAGTTGAACAGGAAGTGAGGGTTTATTTTGCTTTTCAATACCTCATACTTCACACTGATGTTTTCGGTCATCAACTCTTTGTTATAGCGGGCAAGGGCTTGGTTTTTCTCTTCAATTTCCTGTTGATGCACCTCAATTTGCTTGTTTTTTTCAAGCAACAAGCGGTTGGTTTTTTGCTTCAATCTGATGTTTCGGTACAAAACCCCAATGGTAACTCCGGCCAAAAGAAATGCAACAATCAGCAGGTTTCTAAACAGTTTGTTTTGCTTAGCACTTTGCTCGGCCATTAGCATATCAAGGTTTAACTCCTTAATTTTTTGGTCTTTTAGTTCGCTTTCATAGCCTGCTTTCAATTCCTCAATACGGTTTGCCTTTTCAATATTGAAAAGCGTATCGTTAAGGGCGTGGTATTTTTTGTAGTATGCCAATGCTTGCTGGGCATCACCCGTAGCCTCATACAGTTTTGAAAAGAATGAAAAAATGTTCATCATCATGGGTTTCATATCCCCCTTTGATGCTATGCTGTATGCCTTTTTCAAGTTTGTTTCAGCCTGCCCGTACAACTTTGTTTCAGTATATATTTTGCCCATTGCGTAATAGCAATTGGCTTGATGGTACAAATCGTTGCGAGCTTCATTTATTGCCAGTGCTTCGTGGTAATAATTCAAAGCCATCGGGTAGTTCTTAGTGTCGTAGTAAACCTCGCCCAAATTCATCAACGATACCGATTCGTTGTACAAGTCTTTGTTTTTTCGTGAGTTCCCCAGTGCCTGCAAATAGTAGTAAATACAACTATCGTAAGCATTCTTTTTCATGAAAATATTGCCAAGGTTCACATACGTACTGCTTACCTCTTTTTCCAGATTAAGCTCAAGTTTAAGAGCGAGTGATTTTTTGTAATACGTTAATGCCTCGTCGTATTTGCCCGTGTGAAAATTTACAGAACCAATGTTGTTGTAACTGAACGATACACCGCGCTTGTTACCGGTTTTTTCAAACAATTTTGATGCCTCAAGATGGTACAAAAGAGCTTTGTCGTATTGGCCTTTGTTTAAGTAAACAACACCTGTAATGTTTGCAGCGCTCGCCAGCTTCTCAAGGTCGTTGGCCTTTTTGGCATTTTCATAGGCCATCAAAACATAGGTTAATGCGCTATCGGGGCTAATGTTCATGTACGCCTTGCCCAACGATAAATAAGTATTGGTAAGCGAAGAATCAGGCATTGGGGTACCCAATACCTTTTTCAGGCTGTCAATATTTGCTTTTACCCCAGTGGTAAGGGTTAAAACAATAAGCCATAAAACTAACTTCCTGCCCATGCCTATATTTACAAGATACAAAATTACCCCTTAATCCGCGTATGCTCAAAAACCTTTGATTAATTGTATAACAAACCCCGTTTTTGTTTGTTATTTGTTGCAACAAACATAATCTTCAAGTTTTGTCATGAGAGTTATAAAAGCTATTCATACTGCCATTAGTGCCCCAATAGATGATTTGGTTACCTACCGTGCTATGCCTACGCATTCGGTAAACCACATCGACCCGTTTTTGTTTCTTAACCACCACGGGCCTCAGGTATATTCACCCAATAATCACGGTTTGCCCTTTGGGCCTCACCCGCACAGAGGGTTTGAAACGCTGACTTTTATTATTACGGGCGATATTACCCATTGGGATTCAGGCGGGCACAAAAGTGTAATTACTGAAGGCGGGATACAATGGATGACGGCCGGCAGCGGCGTGATACACTCAGAAGTTTCATCAGACGAGTTTATGAAAAACGGTGGCGAGGTTGAAGTTTTGCAGTTATGGCTTAATCTTCCGTCGTCGTTAAAAATGACTACTCCAAATTATGTGGGGTTGCAAAAGGACGAGATACCACACATTGTAGAAGACGAGGGGAAAGTAACCGTGAACTTGATTTCGGGCGAGCGGAACGGTATTCAAGGTCCTGTAAACTCAATAACCGGTTTAACAATGGCAAGTGTTGAAATGAAGGCCGGCGGAAAGTTTACCGCAGATGTGAAAGAGAGTAATAATATATTTTTCTACGTGATGCGCGGTAGGCTTGATGTTAATGGACAAACGGTTACTACCCATAATTTAATAGAGTTTACAAACAAGGGTACAGGTATAGAGGTAATGGCTACTGACGATTGTATGCTGTTGTTTGGGTATGGCGAGCCGTTTAATGAACCTATTGTTGCTTATGGCCCGTTTGTAATGAATACCGAACAAGAAATACGGCAGGCATACGCTGATTTTCAGGCGGGTAAGATGGGTACTTGGCGGTAATAACTACTGGTTTGGTAAAAGAAAGTATATATTGTTTCTATAGTTAGCCAAAAGTGAATACTTTTGATAAAAACCAGTTAAGGATGAAAAAGATTACTGTACTTAGCCTTTTGGCAATTTTATCGGCTTGTAGTGCTAAAATGTTGGCTCCTACCCAAGCCGATGCGGATAGGGGAGCAGCAAAGTTTCCGGGTGTAACCCTTGCTCAGTTGACCGATGGGAAAAAATTGTACGAAGAAAATTGCGGCAATTGCCATGAGTTAATTGACCCAAGAAAAGAAAGCGAAAAAGAATGGCGCACTATGGTGCCTTTAATGTCTGATAAGGTGAATAAAAAAGCAGGCAGCGAAGTGCTGGATGCAAAAGAACAAGATCTTATTTTACAATATGTGCTGGTAATGCACGAATCTAAATAAATTAAAAAACCCCTAACGGGGTTTTTTAATTTAATACACAACCTTCTCTGTTGCCAAAATATTTAATCTCCTGTTGGTACTATTGAAGCAGTTTCAACCATTAAAACTACTGTTTTGGGGCCAATAGCACGCGGACGATGCATTACCCCTTTGGTTATAGTAGTGCCTTGCAAGGGGAGCAGCTCTATGGTTTTGTCTTCAAGGTCAATGGCCAGCATACCCTCCAGCACAAAAAAGAATTCATCATCGTTATCATGTTTGTGCCAATGGAAATCGCCCTCTTCAAATACACCCACACGTACAACACTATCGTTTACCTTGGTAAGCGTTTGGTTAAACCAATGGTGATTTACTTCGTTTTTTATAAACTCAGGTAAATCTATCCGCTCTTGGTGGTCAAATTTTACATCAAGGTGTATGTTGTATTTGTTGCTGTCCATTGCATTGTCCATTTCACAAATATAAGAGTTAAGCCATTGTGTAGTTGTTGTGCTGCTGATGGTATAATAGGCGGGGTATGGCCGCAACTCCGATACAGTCGTAAGCATCTCATAGCAAAACAATTAAAACTATAGCATATGAGAATCAGTAAAAACATTTTTATCGCAGCAACACTGTTAGTGTTGGCCGCTTGCAGCAAAGACGACGGCGGTACCACTACCCCTGCCAACAATGCAGGTAATAACACCCCTAAACCCAGTTGGGCGGATAGCTTGGCCCGCACTTGGGAAGTGGTGAAAGCAACCCATAACGGTGCTCCCGATAATAGTACCGAAGGGCTGGAACTTACCATGAAAAAGAATGGAACTTATTTGTTGGTTACAACCGGATATAACGGTACATGGAAGTTTTCTGACAGTACTTATAAAACAGTAATGATTGATGAAAATGCACCGGAGTTTAAAACTGTTTGGACGATAAAGAAATTAACATCAAAACGCCTTGAAATTGATTTTAAAAGCCCCTTTACCGGTGGTGCGGTTCATTGGGATTTAGACGCAAAATAGCGAGTTAGTACAAATTGTAATGCCCCCTTACGAATACGCACATTGTATTTCGTATGCAAATGTAGAGCCGCGCAGGGATGCGCGGTTCTTTAATTTTACAAGCTGTATAAATTAATGTGTTTATTATCTGTGTGTTCAGAAGAAGTTTTTGCGGGGGTACAACATTTCAGCATGTTTTAGTCTCTACATAATAACCTTAATATTCAAGAATAGTGCTGTAAAAGTAAAATATTAGCACTGCTGTATTGGGAATATCCGGTAAACGATATTTCTATGCGAAAAAGCCCCGTGTTGAGAAACATGGGGCTTTTTTTTGAAAATTATCTATAAAAATAAATGCCGTAAACAATTTATTGTTTACGGCATTTATTGTATGATTACTGCGATAATTATTTTTCGATAATTAATTTTTGATGCTGTACAAAGTTTTTGGTTACCACTTGCACATAATACACTCCTGCGCTAAGCAAATCAGTATGTAATAGTGTTGTATTTTCTCCCAGCGAGGTTGTTTTTACCTTGCATAGTTTACCATTAGCATCCCAAACATTAACAGCAGTAATGTTTTCCGCTTCAATGGTGGTGTTGCTGTTTGCAGGGTTAGGGTACATTGCCACGTTATTTTGTTGTGGGGTTTCAATGCCCACAGCATTGCTGGTTACTGCCACATTATCAATGTTAATTGAGCCTCCAAGACCTGAAGTATATTTAAAGCTGATAATTGCATTGTTGCTAGTTGCATAAGCTGTTAGCGGAAGTAACATTGTACTCCAATTGTTAGCCGATGGATTTATAAAGCAAGCCTCAAGTGTTTGCGGGTTCAATATGGGAGCGGCAAAAGTGGTTAGTTCTTTACCTCCTGCTTTAAATATGCGGGTAAATGTATTGCCGCAATCGGTTGAAATAAGGAGTTCCAACGTATCAGACAGCGTAATACTATCGTTGTTGGCTTTGAATTTATGGTAGTTGAAGGCTAAATCGAAGGCAAGATGCGGATTTTGCATCGATGATAAATCCAATACAGGAGTTTGTACTTCTTCGCTTCTAAAACTGTTGTCAAACAAAAAAACAGAGTTAAAAGCTCCCATTGAAGCAGTGCCGGTTTTACTTACATCGTCGTACTTTTCCCAAGAAGAAAATACATCGCCCGATTGCTTAAGTACCCAACCTGTGGGCGGGAAATCCGGACCTTCAAATCCCTCGGTAAGGGGCAACGCTCTGCCGCTATTTTGGCGCACCAACTGTTTTGATTTCCTGTTTTCGTTGTTGGGGCTTATTGGGTCGGTATTTTCAGACCCGTTAATCAATGATGCTTTAACAGTAAAGGTATGCACCTCAGCACTACCTGCAAATTGGTTGGTAATGGGTAAGATAACGTGTTGAAATGGGGCAAGGCTTAATCCGTTGGTTGAAACCCTTGTCGCCGTTGAGCCGGTTGAAGAAAAATCAAGAGCAATGCTGTTAATGGTAGTTTTGCCGGTATTGCGTACTAATACGCTACCGTTTACAAAACCGTTGCAAACCCTTTCGGGGATGTATAAGCGGGTTACTTCAATGCCAAAGGCGTTGGTAGTGGTTGAGTCGAAAAACTTGCTGAAATTGCCCAATTGAGCCGAAATGGGAATGGTGTGGTCTAAGCCGGCAATACGCTTAAAATGCAGGGGGCAATCGTTTAATACCAGTTGCTCCACTATTGAGTCGATGGGGGCGGTATAAAACACATCGTTCTCACCGTGGCTAATGTACACAGGTATTTTGTTTGCATTAGCAAGGGCGTAGGGGTAGGCAGGTTGCTTGCTTGAACCTTCTTTTACTCCTTGAATGGCCGGAGTGTTTAGCAACAAGCCTTTAAAAACATCGGGGTTGCTAAGTCCATAGCGCAAGGCTGCACGGCCGCCCAACGAAAACCCTTGAAGGGTGATGTCGGTAGTATCAACTGAGTAGTTTGCGCGGATGAAGTTGATGCTTTCTTTTATTATTTCTTCGTTGCCACTGCCGTCGGGGGCAAAATAATCATTTGTAGTAGTGCTGGATTCAGGACATACAAAAATGGTGGTAGGAAGCAGGGTTTTCCAGTTAAGTGTGTTTACCAGCGCATTTCGGTAGTTGGCAGCATTATCTCCCAATCCATGCAGGCAAACCATTACCTTGTATTTATTGGCAGGATTGTAGTTGGTAGGCACATATACAGACAATTGTCGGGTTCCGTTAAAGGCAATATTGGTGTCAAAGCTGCCTGTAGTTTGCCCAAAAACACTTGGAGTACAAAAAATGCAATACAGAAAAGCGAGCACCTTTCCGAGCTGAGTAAAAGTTTTCATAGATTGTTGTAGTAAATATTTAAGGAAGTAGACTGGCTAAATGCCCTGTAGAGTTGCCCCGTTGGGAAAATATGACAATCCCGAACGGAAGCAATTGGCTTAATCAGTGAATTTGTAGCCTACCCCGCGCAATGAGTGGAAATGCTTAGGGTTCTTTTGGTCGGTTTCAAAATACTTACGGAAGGCAAGTACAAAGTTATCAATGGTGCGGGTGCTGGGGTAAACGCTGTAACCCCAAACAGTTTGAAAAATCTTTTCTCTACTCACCACTTCATCTTTGTTTTCTATCAACAGTTTTAGCAAAAGAGCCTCTTTCTTGGTAAGTTTAAACTCACCTTGTTGGCCTTTAGCATCGTAACTGATAAAGTTTACATAGTTATCGCTAAAGCTGTACTCGGTAATACCGGGTTTGGCATCGCCCGCCTGCACTTTGTTGCGGCTTATCAGCTTATCAACGCGCAGTATCAGCTCTTCAAGGTTAAAAGGTTTTACAATGTAATCATCCCCGCCTTTTTTAAGGCCCAAAACGCGGTCTTCAACCGTGTTTTTAGCCGAAAGGAATAGGATAGGGGTTTGGTTGTCCTTTAAACGTATGTTCTCGCACACAGTAATGCCATCAATATTAGGTATCATAATATCTAATATCACCATGTCATATTTCTCTTCACCAAATGCCCTTATTGCGCTAGAACCGTCGCCAACGGCATTTACCGAAAACCCCTCCAGTTCAAGGTTTAGTTTCAGGTTGTGTGCCAACGAGGTTTCGTCTTCAACAAGTAAAATTTTATTTTTCATACGTTAATGGTTTTATTTTTTGGCACCGTTGAGTTTAAACACTATTCTAAACAAACTTCCTTGGGGTTTGTTATCGTGCACCTCAATGGTTGCTTTGTGGTTATTTACCGTTTGTTTCACAATGTATAAGCCCAATCCTGTGCCCTTAGTACTGCGGGTAGATTCATTGCCCAACCTGTAAAACTTATTAAAAATGTTTCCTTTTTCTTCTTGTGGTATACCCGGGCCTTCATCTGCCACGGTTAGTATCACTTTTTCACCCTCTTTTTTTAACCCGATTGAAATTGCCGAATGCTTTGGTGAGTATTTCAGCGCATTTTCAATCAGGTTATTCAAAGCCATCGTAATCGAAAAAACATCGGCATATATTTCAATACCTTCCTCTATATCCAGTCGAAAACTATAGTTTTCGCTGTACTTGCTTTCATAGTTCTCACTAATGCCGCCTACCAATGCACTCAAATCTGCTTCTTCAAAATTGTATTGGTAGCTGTTTCCTTCAATCCTTGTGGCCAGCAGCATATTCTCGGCCAAGTCATTCAATCGGTCCACATCATCAATACAGTTCGCAATCATTGGTTCTAATTGCTCCCTTGTTAAATTTCGGCGTTGTATGGTTTGCAAAAACAACTTTACCGATGCCATAGGGGTTTTCAACTCGTGTGTTACTGCCAGTAAAAAATTACTTTTTTGCTGGTTAAGCTTTATAATAGAGTTCAATCGGTTGTAAATCCAACTAAAACCCACCATCAGCAGTAGTAAAAACACTACCCCCTCAATAATATACATACTTACCTTTCGGTACTTCTCTTTTTCAAGCTTCTCAATAATATCGGGTGCCGGTTTCAGCGTCACCATCGTGTCTTTGTACTGTATCTCTGTATAAGGGTGCTTTGCCGCTACCATCTCACGCATCCTTACCGTATCAAAGTAAATAGCGTGTCTGCCTAAACTCATTTTGGTAAACACCGTATCATCATCCGGTCTGAATTTTGAGTTTTGCAGTACCGTGTTGGTGGCTTGGTGTACCTGAAACCCCAAAACATCATTGTCGTACACATGCACCTCGTAGCTTAAGTTGATGAGCGAATACGTCCACCAAGAAAAAGCAGTCATCGTAAACACCAAAATCACATAAAATGATATCCGTAGTCTCAAATTTGTTTTATAGCGGGGTTAAACTAGGTTCGTTATATTACAAAGGTTTGTAAAAAGATTAAACTTTGCAGGTTGGCCTTGCAAGAAATTACAGAAAAATGAAATATTGCGCATAATTATTACAATTGGAAGACAATAACCTGACATACTTCACGAAAAATCAACTTGCGTTGAGAAACGGACAAGACCGACCCGAGATTTGGGTGGCCTATAAAGGGGTGATTTATGATGTGACGGAAAGCAGGCTTTGGCGAAACGGAAAGCACTATGAACACTGGGCCGGACAGGATTTGACCCACGAATTACCCGATGCCCCGCATACCGAAACCGTTTTTGAGCGAATGAAGGCCGTTGGGCGTTTAATTTCTGTATAGGGTACGGTTTGCACGTGTAGTGACGAATATCATAGATGTCTTTTTTGATTTTAGCCCTGAAAAATTGAACTTTGCCTTCAATAAATATTTACAATTATGGCCGTAGCAGCCCCTTTTAATTTTAAAAAATGGATTGATGAAAACCGTCACTTGTTGAAACCTCCTGTGGGCAACATACAAGTGTGGAAAGACACTGAGTTTATTGTAATGGTAGTTGGTGGGCCTAACAGCCGCAAGGATTATCATTATAACGAAGGTGAAGAGTTCTTTTATCAATTGGAAGGGGATGTGGTAGTGAAGATTATAGACGAGGGTAAGCCACGCGATATTCATATTAAAGAAGGTGATATATTTTTATTGCCTCCGCGTACTCCGCACAGCCCGCAACGCGGCCCTAATACAGTTGGTTTGGTAATTGAGCGCGAAAGAGCTACTAAAGAACTGGACGGTTTTATGTGGTATTGTGAAAACTGCGGAGAGAAATTATATGAGGAGTTTGAATACGTGACTGATATTGTGAAGCAGTTGCCACCTATTTTCGACAGGTTTTACAACACCCCCGAGCATTGTACTTGCAAAAGCTGCGGTACTGTGATGGAACGGCCGGTGAAACGTACTTAATTATGCAGCTATTAAAAAATGTATTCGTTGTACTGTTTGCCTGTGCGACGTTTGTTACTGCAATTGCACAAAAAAACAAAGAACTTGTTCCCTTTAAAAAGAGCACCCTGTGGGGTTATACTGATACAGGGAAAAACTTTGTAATAGAGCCTCAATACCAAGAAGCACACTTATTTAGCGAAGGCTTAGCCGCTGTGAAGCTAAACGGTAAGTGGGGGTATATAAACTCTGCAGGCGCTACAGTAATCCCTTTTGAGTACGATGCCGTAGATGATTTTTTTGAGAAAACAGCCTGTGTATTAAAAGACAGGTTGTGCGGTTATATCAATCCCAAGGGTAAACCAATAGCTCCGTTTGCATACGACGAAGCAGGACGCATGAAAAACGGCTTGGCGTATGTGCGTATCAGGCATTATTACGGCTTTGTAAATGCTAAAGGCAAAGAAGTGGTGCCGCTTAGGTATGGTATGGTGGAGGAGTTTAACGGTGCAGTAGCTTGTGTTGAAAAACAAGCCCGTTGGAGAGTGTTAGACAAGAATGGCAAAGTATTAGGCGATACGATGTACGAAAGCTATGTTAGTTTTAGCGAAGGATATGCCGCCGTTAAGAAAAATGGTAAATACGGGTATATAAACAGCAAGGGCAAACAAGTGGTATATGCTGAATACGACTTTGCAGGTCCCTTTTCGCAAGGGTTGGCTTGTGTGGGTATTGATACCTTTGGGCAGCGCTTGTACGGTTTTATAAATGCCGCCGGAAAGCGCGTTATCGATTTGCAGTTTGGCAATGCAAAACCCTTTTCAGAGGACTTAGCACCGATAATGTTAAGCGGTCAATGGGGTTTTATCAATACAAAAGGCGAAGTGGTGATTCCTTGCAAATACCGTGAAGTATGGTCGTTTAGTGAGGGATTGGCTCGGGTGAACAACGGAATTGGTTTTGGGTTTATTAATCAAAAAGCCGATACCATAGTAGATTTCAAATACACCTATGCCATTGACTATAAAAACGGGGTAGCCTCATTCCGTAATGCTGATAATAAGTGGGGAGCGGTAGATAAAAACGGAAAAGAGGTAATAACACCCCAATACGAAAACGTGCTTGACTTTAGCACGGGCAAGTATGCAAAAGCCTTTAGAAGAAGCATATTTTTAGGATATGTGGATACCAAAGGCAACCAATTTTATACAGAATAACAAACGAAAAACGAGAAAGAAGAGATACGATGAACTTAGTTGAAGAATTACGCTGGCGCGGGCTGTTGCAAGATATCATGCCCGGAACGGAAGAGTTACTGAATAAAGAAACGGTTACCGGGTATGTGGGTTTTGACCCTACTGCCGATTCGTTGCACATTGGTAATATGGTACCGGTGATGCTTTTGGTACACTTGCAACGTGCAGGCCACAGGCCTATTGCTTTGGTGGGCGGTGCTACCGGTATGGTGGGCGACCCTTCAGGCAAAAGTGCTGAACGGAATTTGTTGGATTTAGATACACTAAACCATAACCTGAATTGCCAACGCAAGCAGTTAGAGCAGTTCTTGGATTTTAAAGCAGAGAAGAACCCCGCCGAAATTGTAAATAACTACGATTGGTTTAAAGAGTTTAGCTTTTTAGGCTTCATTCGCGATGTGGGCAAACACATCAGTGTAAATTACATGATGGCGAAAGACTCAGTAAAAAACCGCTTAGAAAACGGTATGTCGTTTACGGAGTTCTCATACCAGCTAATACAAGGCTACGATTTCTTCCATTTGTACAAAAGCAAAGGAGTGAAGCTGCAAATGGGCGGTAGCGACCAGTGGGGAAACATTACCACCGGTACTGAATTAATACGCCGTATGGATGGGGGTGAAGCTTTTGCACTAACTGCTCCTTTGGTGAAAAAGGCTGATGGTACCAAGTTTGGTAAAAGCGAAAGCGGCAACGTTTGGCTAGACGCGAAGAAAACAAGTCCCTACAAGTTCTACCAGTTTTGGTTAAATACCACCGATATTGATGCTGAAAACTACATCAAGGTGTTTACCCTGTTGCCACAGGATGAAATAGAAGCAACCATTGCCGAACACAAACAAGCGCCCCATTTGCGTGTGTTGCAAAAAGCCCTGGCTAAAGACATTACCCATCGTGTGCATGGCGAAACAGGCTATAATGATGCTGTGCGTACTACCGAATTGTTGTTTAGCAAAGATTTGGTTGATAAGCTAAGTACCCTTAGCAGCGATATCATTTTAGATATGGTGGATGATAACCTTAAATTCAACGTGTCTAAAGCTGAACTACAGGCAGGCATACCCGTTACTGAGTTGTTGGCTGATAAAACAGGGATTTTCCCTTCTCGCGGCGAAGCCCGTAAAATGATTCAGGGAGGAGGCGTAAGCATAAATATGCAAAAAGTAACCGACCCGAACGCAGTGATTGATGCATCCGGCTTATTGCAAAACAGCTACTTGCTGGTACAAAAAGGTAAATCAAACAAAAACCTGCTGATAGCAGAATAATTATTGGTTGCCGGTTGTTTGTTGTTTTAATGCGGCAACAAATAACCGGCAATTATTTTTTGTCACCGAAAATTCTTTCAATAGTTTCCTTCTCCTCTTTAGTCAACTCCCTTTTGCCATCAGCTGTGCTTTTAAGATTGTCCTTTATCCAGTTTTGAATTTTTGGGCTACTGCTGTAATTAGCCGATAGATAGTCTGCCAAGGTTTTTAATACAATAAACAAAGCGGCTACTGCTACTGCGCTGTTAGACATCATAAAGATAAACCCGCCGAATATTACTACAAATTGCTGTACAAAAATGCGTTTATAGGGCTGAAACATAAGCCCTGACAATGTTTCGGTTTTATACTTACCCGACAATACAAAGCCATCGATAAAATAGGTAAGGTTGGCCGCCAATAAGCTAAGCAGCGCATATTTAGTTTCACCGCTCAAGTAGGGGGCAAAATTGTTTATCACCATAAACGGCTCTTTAATAGAGTGGTCTCTTATTGACGAAAAGGCAAAGAATAGAACCGTTTGCACAAAAATGAAGAAGTAATAGTGAAAAATAAAAAACGGGATGATAAAAAAACCGCCAACATTATCACCGGGTGAAGGAGGGGGCTCGTTGCGCGTACCGTTTAGGATGTACACTACCAGCATTTTAAGCACGTTTAGTATACCAATCAGTACGGTTTCCAATATGTAAATTACAAAAATGCCCTTACCGTCCCAGCCTAAAAACAGTACACCCAGCAAGGGTACAATATTGGCCAGCACCAGAAATAAATTACTCGGTTTCAAAAAATTCTTCATACCTGTTAATACGAATTTAGAACTTAGTAGTAAACAAGCGGTAATAAATTCTAAAACCCTTTTGTTCTTTGCGAAGCGTAGAATGAATATCTAATCAGAGTCCTGCCGAATTAGTTTCGGCACCTCATCCCCATTCACGTGATTTAACTATGCGATCCCGAAACAAGTTCGGGATGACGGAGGGTTTCCTCCTTCTACATCCTCCTCCAGAGGAGGACATAGCGTTGCAGGCCTGCCTCATTAACTTCTCGAGTATTGACTATTCGTTCGTCGTTCAATATCCCCCGCTGGCGGGGCAGGGGGTGAAAAACTACTTCAACCGTAATAAAAACTTTCTGTTTCCGGCATTTTCCAGTTGTAGATACTCCTCACTTTCGGGTTTTTGATGGGCAGGGTATCGCATCCATTCGCCTGCTTTTACACAAAAGGCTTGCGAGGGAGTATTTTCAATCCACTCAAAACCCAGTGGTAAGTAACTATCCCCTGTCCACCAGCAACGGTCGGCATAGGTCATAATATCATCAGGTTGCACGTCTTCAATAAACGCTTTTAGCACCTTACTAAGCCCGCCTGTAATATTAGCTCCGTTAATCCCCGCATAGCGTATCAACTCATACGAACGGTATTCTTTTCCATCGCGGTAAAATTTGCGCGGCGGACTAAAAGTTGCCGCTCCAATCAGTTCGTTAGTTTTCTTTATAAACAGGCCGTATTTAAAACGTGCCGAGGGCGAGCCGCCCAAATGGTGGTTGTTTAAAAAATCGTTTACCACAGGCCTTGTAATGCGTCTGATAACTGTGTTGCGGGCAAATATCTTTTGCGATTTACCGGCCAGCGAAGTAAGCAGGCAAATAATGTTTTGCCTACGGGTGTGCCAAAGGTCTTCGAACACTTGTACCACCCTAACCCCGCTTTCCTCGGTTTTTTGTTGCCATTCTGCAAAAAAGCCCGGCGTGCAACCGCGCAACATCTCGTTATTAATTTGTACCAGATGAAAGAGGATATTGTACTGAGGCAAGTATAAAATGCGGAAGGGTGTTTGCGGCGCAGTTGGGAGGCTGTGTTGGGACGCGGTGCCAAACAGTGTGCTTACCTGTTGTTCAAAATCGGTGATAAACCCTGCGGGCATGGGGACAAATGTACTAAAGAAAGAGGGCAGGGGAATGGCAATTTTTGTGTATATTAGGACATGGAATGGAGAGAAGAAAACAACAGGCTGGTAAAAACGTATGTTTTTCCATCATTTGCAAATGCAATGGCGTGGATGATAAAGGCTTCTTTTGCTATTGAGAAGTTAAATCATCACCCTGAATGGACAAATGTTTACAACAAGGTGCACGTGGTACTTACTACCCACGATGCGGGTAATACGATTACAGAAAAAGATCGCAAGCTGGCAATCGTGCTCGACGGTATTTAATAAACAAAAAAGCCCCGCAATTGCAGGGCTTTTACTATGAGTTTACCAAATTAATACGTCAATCAACATTGTCGTGCAGAAAACTGTTGTTGGTTTTCAGCTCTATCTTGTTGTCGTCGTCAGGATTTTCAAACAACGACACTTTAGATACTTGCGATACTGATGAATGAGGTACCTCATCCAGCTTTGCACCTTTACGCATATAGGCAGGCTCTTTTTCCATGTCCATCATGCCTTCAGGGTTGTTTAGCTTCGCGTTCAGGTTTTTAAGGTACACCATACGCTCTTTTAGTTTTTGTATACGCTCACGTTCCAAATCTTGGTCTTCAACGCGTTCGTCGTGCAGGTTAATGCGCACCGGTTCCTCTTCTTCCATAGGCTTTATGGTAAATAAATCCTGTTTCGTTTCGGTATGGGTGTTTTCCTGACGAGGAGCCATCGGACGGAATATTATTTCGCTTTCCTCAAACGCGGGAGGCGTGTGGAAAGTGTTTTGAGGCTCTACGTTTTTAGGTTGTACGTTCTCTTCAACCTCTTCTTTTGGTTCGATTAAAGGGATGCGTACTTCCTCTTTGGGAGTCTTAAAAGTGTTTTCCTTGTTACCGAAACCTGTAGCAATAAGGGTAACCGATAGTTTTTTCTCCAATGTTTCGTTTGAGCACCAACCGAATTTAAGGTTAGCATTCAATCCGGCTTTCTCTTGGAAAAAGTCCATCACAGTTCCCATTTCTTCCATGGTAGGTTCTTCCATACCCCACGAAATGTTTATCAACAACCAACCGGCACCTTCAATTTGGGTGTTGTCTAACAAAGGTGAGTTAATGGCCATTTGCGAGGCTTTTATAGCACGGTCAGCACCTTCTGCAACACCGGTACCCATAATGGCTTTACCGCTGTTGGTCATGGCTGTACGAACGTCTTGGAAATCCACGTTACCGTCGCCGCTCATAGTAATGATTTCAGCAATGCCTTTGGCAGCAATGGTTAGTACATCATCAGCTTGGGCAAACGCTTGTGTGAAGCGGAAATTGCTGTACATCTCTTTGATTTTATCGTTAGAGATTATAAGCAGGGCATCAACAGCATCTTTCATTTCGGCAACACCTGTCATACCTTGTTGGGTACGGCGCGGACCTTCAAAACTAAACGGGGTGGTAACAATACCTACGGTTAGTATGCCCATTTCTTTTGCCGTTTTAGCAATAATGGGGGCAGCTCCGGTACCTGTGCCACCGCCCATCCCGGCGGTAACAAATATCATTTTGGTATTAACGCCCAATAGGTCGATAATCTCCTCTATACTTTCAAGGGCAGCCTTTTTACCCATTTCAGGGTTTGAGCCTGCGCCCAATCCTTCGGTGATAGAGGTGCCCAGCTGTATTTTATTAGGCACAGGGCTGCGTTCCAACGCCTGTGAATCTGTATTACAAACAAAAAAATCAACGCCTGCTATACCCTGACGGTACATGTGGTTTACGGCATTGCTGCCGCCACCGCCCACACCAATAACTTTAATTATTGATGAGCGTTCTTTGGGTAAATCAACTGTAAACTTCGACATACTTTTAAGTAATTAATCGATTTAAATATTTTCTAAATTTTATCACACCTCCCTCAATCCCTCCTTATTAAGGAGGGAAGCCGCACACCGGCTCACCAGCACATTTATTTTCTTAATTAGTTGATAAGCTAATTATCAAATTCTCAAATCAACACGTCTTCAAATTAAAAATCCTTCACGTCTAAATCATCCACAAACCACTGTTTTAAGCGGTTAAGGAAGTTTTTGCGCTGCATTTCGTCTTTTATCTGTTTGCGTTGTTCTTTCAACTCGCCTTCGCTTTTGGCAGCGCCGTTCATGTCAATGCCTGTGTCTTCAGTTTTTAATCCTTTAATCACTAAACCGATACCTGTGGCATACATGGGGCTTTTTACTTCTTCTACCATTCCTTTGGCCAAATGCTCGTTGGGGTAGCCTATGCGGGCATCCAACCCTGTTACATATTCAGCAAGGTGGGTAACGTGTTTCAGTTGGGCACCGCCCCCTGTTATTACCACACCGCCTATTAGTTTCTTCTCTACGCCGCTGTTTTTAATCTCGCAATACACCAATTCAAAAATCTCTTCAACGCGGGCTTGAATTATTTTGGCAAGGTTACGCACCGAAATTTCTTTCGGGTCGCGACCACGCAAACCGGGTATCGAGATAATCTCGTTGGCTTTGGTTTCTTCCCATAGTGCCGACCCGAATTTTACTTTCAACAGCTCGGCATGGTCGCGCAATACGTTGCAACCTTCTTTGATGTCTTCAGTAATGATGTTACCACCGTAGGGGATTACCGCTGTGTGGCGGATTACACCGTCGTGGAAGATGGCAATATCTGTTGTGCCGCCACCAATGTCTACCAAGCAAACGCCTGCATCCATTTCTTGGGGGCTCAGCACTGATTCTGACGACGCCAAAGGCTCCAGTATCAAATCAGCCGCTTCTAAGCCTGCCAACTGAACGCATTTGTATATGTTGCGCGCAGCAGTTACTTGCGCGGTAATTACATGGAAATTTCCTTCTAAACGGATGCCTGACATACCCACAGGGTCTTTGATACCGGGCTCGTTATCCACAGTGTATTCTTGGGGCAATACGTGAATAATTTCTTCGCCGGGGTTCAATGCCAGCTTATACATATCGCCTTCCAGCTTGCTAAGGTCGTGCATGTCAATCTCGGTATCTATCGAGTTGCGCACTACCAAACCACGGTGTTGGCGGCTTTTTATATGTTGTCCGGCTATGCCTACGTGCACCTTGCGCACTTCAACTCCTGATTTGTCAGAAGCCTCGTCAATAGCCTTTTTTATAGCTTCTACTGTTTTGTTAATGTTGGTTACAACACCTCGTGTAACCCCGTGCGAATCGGCTTTGCCCATGCCCAGCACGTCAATCTTTCCATACTCGTTAAAACGTCCCACAATGGCGCAAACCTTTGTGGTACCAATGTCTAAGCCAACTATTATTTTACCGTTGTGCATAATCCTTCAATATTACTTTATATAGCCTTGCTGTTTTTAGTATTTTTCGCACACAATCTGCCCTGTGTACTTTAAATTAATCACTTTGTATTTATCCCACCCCAACTTGTTCAAACCTTTTTTGTAAAAGATTTTTAAATGGGTAAGTTTTTCATCCAATCGTTCTGCGTCACCCAGTATTACCTTATGGTCGGCAATTTTCGGAATAAACACCAACTCGCCTTTGGCGTTTACCTCCACTTGTTCTATCATGGCTTTCCAAAAAGGGTTCTTGTCAATGTATAACCCCAATTGGTAAACATCGCGCCCTGCTTTTGAAAATACCGTGTCGCGCGATTTTTCCAGCTTTTCATAAATATTGCCTGTGGCAATGGGTACGTGGGCGGTAAAACTATCGCTCAAGGGCATTTTTATGCCGTATTCATCAATATAATAACCGCCGCCTTCACGCTTCATCACACGTATTATGGGGCGGCGTTGTACTACATCCACCCGCAGGTTGCCCTCAATATCAATAAACACTTCGGCACTTTGCACAAAAGGGTTCACTTCAAGCAATCCTTCCAGCTGGCCTACATTAAAACCGGCAACGGGTTGCCCCATCAGTGTGGCTTCACCCAAGCCTCCGGTTAATTCACTTACCACATCATCGCGGGTAATAAAATAGGTTTCAGCCTCAGGTTCAATCTTTACTTCCAACGATTTGCACCGCATTTGCTTCTGTTCACGCTCTACAAACGACAACGAGGCAAGCAGGGCAATAACCAGTATTGTCCAGGTGCCGTACGTTGCTATTAATTGCCAGCGTTTTTTCATGCGGTATATAAATGTTGAAGGGGTAATACAAATTGGTCTATATCTCCCGCGCCGAGGGTTAGCAAAACTTCGGGTTGTTTATTTTTTATAACCGCTAAAAACTCGTCTTTAGTACACAAGGTTTTAGCAGCAGTGGTTATTTTATCAAAAATAATTTCTGACGTAACTCCATCAATGGGCAGCTCACGTGCGGGATAAATATCCAGCAGTATTACTTCGTCCAGTAAACTCAAACTGTGCGCAAAACCATCAACAAAATCGCGGGTACGCGAGTACAAATGCGGTTGAAATACCCCCATTATTTTTTTACCCGGATATAATTGTCTTGCCGATTTAATGGCCGCCTCTAACTCTGTGGGATGATGGGCATAATCGTCTATGTACACAAAATCCTCACGGTTGATAATGTATTCAAACCTGCGTTTTACGCCCTTAAAAGCCGCCAAGCCGCTGCGCAGTTGCTCTTCGGTAACACCCATCTTTAGCGCGATGGAAGAAGCCGCTACGGCATTTTCTACATTATGAATGCCCGGCATACCCAACTTTAAGTTAGTGTAGGCATTGGTGGGAGTTACCAAATCGAAATAGTAATGGCCGTTGTTTATGGTGATGTTAGCCGCGTAATAATCGGCTCCGTCGCCTAAACCGTAAGTAAGCACCGTAGCATCTTCAAGTTGAGTATTGAAGGGTTGCCCGAAGCGAACAAACAAAGTTCCGCCAGCTTTTATTTTATGTGCAAACAGATGGAACGACTCAAGCAAACTGCTGTGTTCGCCGTAAATGTCCAGATGGTCGGCATCCATTGAGGTAATTACGGCAATGTTGGGTGAAAGGTGCAAAAACGAGCGGTCAAACTCATCGGCCTCGGTTACTGTAATTGCTTCGGGTGCGTTGGCATCGGGCAATACAAAATTGGAGTTAAAATTGGCCGAGATACCGCCCAAAAATGCTCCGCAACCAATGTTTGCATGGCGTAACAAATGGGCTACCATGCACGAGGTGGTGGTTTTGCCGTGGGTGCCGCCTACTGCAATGGTGTACGTTTCGCGGGTTATTAGTCCCAATATTTCAGCGCGTTTGTAAAGGGTATAGCCTTTATCACGCAGGTAATTAAGTTCTTTATGGTCTTTGGGAACGGCGGGCGTATATACTACGGCACTTTGCGAGGGGTTAGCTAAAACGGCAGCATCTACCAAGTTAATATCATCGGTATAATGCACGGCAATCCCTTCGCGCACCAAGGTGCGTGTCAGTTCGGTTTCGGTACGGTCATAGCCTGCTACGTTTTTGCCCAGTTGTTTAAAATAACGAGCCAGTGCGCTCATGCCTATGCCGCCTATGCCAATGAAGTATATGTTTTTAAGCCCTTCGGCGTTCATTTTTTTAGTATTTGCTGTTGGCCTTTAACCGTTTGCTTTTATGTCTTATTTTTCGTTCTAATCTCACCAATCCGTCTTTCTACACTTTATTTCAAGTCTCTAAATCAACAAATCTTTAAATTTTATTGTGGTACTATTTTATAAACTTCATCCACAATACGTTCGGCGGCATTGGGTATAGCCAGCGTCCGTATGGTTTGTGTAAGTTGTTTTTGTCGGTTTTCGTCGTGCAATAAGTACAAAGCACTGTTCACCAGCATCCGCTTTGCTTCAACGTCTTTTACCAGTTGGGCTGCATTCTCGTTTACCAAAGCCATTGCGTTTTTGGTTTGGTGGTCTTCGGCCACGTTGGGCGAAGGCACCAAAATACAGGGCTTACCTGTTAGGCATAATTCAGCAATGGATAATGCGCCCGCTCTTGATACTACCACATCGGCTGCGGCATACGCCAAATCCATGCGGTTGATAAAATCGAACACTTTTACTGTGCTGCTGTTTTTTTCCTGCGCCTTACCGTAAAAGAATTTTCCCGTTTGCCATATCACTTGTATGCCTTCATCGTTCAGCATATGTATACCTTCAAATACTGAGGTATTGATGGTACGTGCACCTAAGCTGCCCCCGATAATCAACAAGGTTTTTTGGCCTTCTTTAAGTCCAAAGTGTTTAAGTGCTTCTTCACGTTTGCCGCTTATGTCCTGCAAATCTTCGCGCACAGGGTTGCCCGTAAGCACAATCTTTTTAGCAGGGAAATAAGCATCCATGTTGTTAAAGGCCACACAAATAGCAGCTACCCGTTTGGCCAGTATTTTATTGGTGAGGCCGGCATAGCTGTTTTGCTCCTGTATAAGCGTGGGAATGTCCATTTGCGCCGCCATGTACAGGGTAGGCGCACTGGCATAACCACCCACACCAATTACTATATCGGGTTTAAACTCCTTTAATATCTTGTGAGCCTGCCACAAGCTTTTAACTACTTTATAAGGGATAAGCAGGTTGCGTAAATCAAACTTGCGCTGTATGCCTGCTATATCAAGCCCTACTATTTTGTAGCCTGCCGCCGGAACTTTTTCCATTTCCATGCGGCCTTTTGCTCCTACAAATAATACTTGGGTTTGCGGATTACGCTTTTGCAGGGCTTTTGCAATAGCAATGGCCGGAAATATATGGCCACCTGTGCCCCCTCCTGAAATAACAACTTTAAGCGGTTGCAACTTCGCCTCCTTCCTCTTGTTTCTCTGAATTTTCTTTTTCCTCTACATCTCGGCTCACACTAAGGATAATGCCAAATGCCATGCTGGTAAATATTAATGAGGTACCGCCCATGCTCACTAATGGCAAGGGTAGCCCCGTTACAGGGAATATATTTACGGCTACGCCCATGTTGATAAAGGCTTGTATTACCAAACTGAAACTTAATCCTACGGCCAATAGTGCCCCAAAGGCTCGCGGACTTCGTATTACTATCCTGATGCACCTGAATAAGAGCACCAGGTACAGCAGTATAAGAAACGAAGCGCCTATGAGACCGTATTCTTCTAATATGATGGCAAACACAAAATCGGAGTAGGGGTGAGGCAAGAAGTTACGCTGGGTGCTGTTACCCGGTCCTTTACCTATTAAACCGCCGCCTGCGATGGCTATTTTGGCCTGCACTACCTGATAATCGGTTTGCAAGGCTTCGCGCTCATCAACAGGGCCGTTGTCACGGGCAGCAAAATGCTCAATACGGTGTTTCCACGTTTTCAAACGGGCGATTTTGCTAAGGGCATCATCGGGCAAGGTAAGAGCCATTACTACTAATACTGTAGCGGCTAATGCACCCGAGCCTACAACCAGTAATATGTGCTTGAAGGCAATACGACCGATAAACATCAACAACAAGCAGGTGGCGAAAAGTACCAATGCTGTTGAAAGGTTGGCGGGCATAATAAGGGCACATATTAATGCGATGGTGATGGTAACAGGCAGGAACGATTTTTTAAAGTCTTTTATTTCGTCCTGACGTTTTGAAAGGAAACGGGCCACGTACATGATAAGAGCCAGTTTCGCCAAATCTGACGTTTGAAAGGTGAACCCGATTACAGGCAGGGTAATCCACCTGCGGGCATCGTTTATATCTGTTCCGAAGAACAGGGTATAGGGTAATAGTACAAAAGAGAGTATCAGCAGTATTTGTGAGATACGCGAGTAGTACTTAAAATTTACCAAATGGCTTAAATACATAAGTATTAAGCCAAAGGTTAAGAAGGATAAGTGTTTGAAAAGGTAAAACTCGGTATTACCGCCTTGTTTTTTATAGGCCAGCGTGCCCGTAGAACTGTACACGGCCAATAGCCCGAATATGGACAACAGTATTACTACTGCCCATATTACCGCATCGCCTTTTGTTTTTTTTAGTATCCAGTTCATTGTTATTCATTTAGCTATTAGCCTTTGGCCGTTAGCTTTATTATTCATTGTTTCCCTCTTATGGTGGAGAGGGTTTGTCGGTAGGTTGCCCTAAGGCAATCTGCCCTTCGACAAGCTCTCCTTCGGTAGACTCAGGACCGACTAATTTGTTTGCAAACCTTGCACACGTGTCCAACAGCACATTTATTTACTATGCTTATGTTTAAAGAATACGGTTTACAGGTTTTTCACCGCGCGTTTAAACTGGCGGCCCCTGTCTTCATAATTCTCAAACAAATCAAAACTTGCACAAGCAGGTGATAGCAATACAGTATCGCCTTGCTCGCCCATTTTGTAGGCTACGTGCACCGCTTCAGGCATCGAGGTGGTGTTCACCAGCATTTTCACGTCTTTAGCAAATGCTTCGTGTATTTTGCGGTTATCAACCCCAAGGCATACAATCAGTTTCACCTTTTCGCGTACCAAAGGCTTCAACATGGTGTAGTCGTTACCTTTGTCCACGCCGCCCGCAATCCATATAATGGGGCGTTCAACGCTTTCAAGGGCATACCATGCTGAGTTTACGTTGGTGGCCTTAGAGTCGTTTATAAACTCCATACCGCGTACTTTTCCAACGCTCTCAAGGCGGTGTTCCACATTCTTAAAATCGGTAAGGCTTTCGCGTATTACCTCTTTGCGAATGTTTAAGGCTTTGGCAATAATAGCCGAGGCCATTGTGTTGTAAATGTTGTGCTTGCCTTTAAGGGCAAATTCTTCTATAAGCATAGTAAATGGGTTTGAGTCGTCTTCGGTTAGTTTTATTATCATCAGGTTCCCTTCAAGCCATGCACCGTAGCTAAGGGTTTTGTAAATGCTAAAGGGCATGGGGTTGGCATTGCCCTTTTGCTGTGCAAGGTTTTGCACGGTTAGTTCATCATCGGCACAGTAAATGAATAAGTCATCTGCTGTTTGGTTTTGGGTAACACGGAATTTTGAGTTGATATAGTTTTGCAACTCATAATCGTACCTGTCCAAATGGTCGGGGGTAATGTTGCATATCACCCCATTGTTGGCTCTTGCGGTATAGGTGTTATCCAACTGAAAGCTGCTCAACTCCAATACAAAGTGTTCAAAGTTTCCGGTGGCTACTTGCCTTGCAAAGCTTTGGCCTATGTTACCGCCTAAGCCTACATTTAAACCTGCTTTTTGCAGGATGTGGTAGGTGAGGCTGGTGGTAGTAGTTTTGCCGTTGGTTCCGGTTATGCAGTGCAGTTGGGCATTGGTATAGCGGGCAGCAAACTCAATTTCTGAGATAATGGGTGTGCCTTGCTCTTTAAGGGCTTTTATCAATGCTACCTTATCGGGTATGCCGGGGCTTTTTATTACCTCGTCGGCATTTAGTATCATGGCTTCGGTATGCTGGCCTTCTTCCCATTGCACACCAATCCCGTCCAGTTCGGCTTTGTATTTATCAGCTATGGTGCCTTTGTCTGATACAAACACATCAAAGCCTTTGGCTTTTGCCAAAACTGCCGAGCCTGTTCCGCTCTCGCCTGCGCCTAATATGACTATTCGTTTTGTCACCTGTTTATCTCAGTTTCAATGTGATGATGGTGAAGATGGCCAGCATAATGCCGACAATCCAGAAACGGGTTACTATTTTGGGTTCTGCATATCCCAGCTTTTGGTAATGATGGTGCAGTGGCGACATTTTGAATATGCGCCGCCCTTCGCCGTATTTCTTTTTGGTGTATTTGAAATAGGCTACCTGTATTACCACACTTAGGTTTTCTACTAGGAAAATCCCGCAGAGGATGGGTATCAGCAGTTCTTTACGGATGATGATGGCAAACACAGCGATAATACCGCCCAGTGAAAGGCTGCCCGTGTCGCCCATAAATACCTGTGCTGGGTTTGAGTTGTACCACAAAAAGCCTACACAAGCCCCTACAAAGGCGCCGGCAAATATTACCAGCTCGCCCAAGTTGGGGATGTACATGATGTTGAGGTAATCTGCAAAGATTTTATTGCCCGAAACGTAGGCCAATACGCCCAATGTGGTACCTATAATGGCCGAAACGCCCGATGCCAGCCCGTCGATACCGTCTGTTAGGTTGGCTCCGTTGGATACGGCTGTGATAATCAATATCACAATAGGTATATAAATAAGCCACGCCCAATCGCGATAGTTAGGGCCTATCCATTTCAGTAAATCGGCATAGTCAAATTCAGTTTCTTTTAGAAAGGGAACAGTGGTTTCTGTCGATTTTACATCGCGGGTGTAATACACCTTTTCGTTCATCTGCTCTTTTTTCAGTTGGCTTGCCTCTATGCCTGTTTTGGCAGCTTCGGCAGGGGTGTACACCTCTTTTACCACTACTTCGGGGTGAAAGTACAGGATGGCACCTACGATGATACCCACACCTACTTGCCCCATTACTTTAAACTTGCCCGCAAGTCCTTTTTTATCGCGTTTAAATACTTTGATGTAATCATCCAAAAAGCCAATCAATCCCAGCCAAACCGTAACTACGATTATCAGCAGAATGTAGATGTTGGTGATTTTGGCAAACAGTAGGGTGGGAAGCAGGATGGCGGCAAGAATAATCAGCCCGCCCATGGTAGGAGTACCTTGTTTTTGGGCTTCGCCTTCTAACCCCAACTGGCGTACGGTTTCTGCTACTTGCCTGCGGTGCAGCATAGCGATGAGGCTTTTGCCAAACAACAGCGAAATAACCAGCGACAATATGATGGCCATACTTGCCCTGAACGAGATGTATTGAAATACACCCGCCCCTGCGAGGTTAAATTCTTTTTCTAAGTAGTCGAATAAGTAGTATAACATATTGCCTTGCTTTTGCCGTCGCTTCAATGTGCATATTTGCAGGTGTGCAAATGTGCCAATGCTGCGTTGGCAAGGGGTTTATTATTTTTTTTCCTGTTTCAATTTTTCAGTGGTAGTGGTTATTATTCTTCCCAATACTTTTTTAATACTTGTAAGTCGTTCAAAAACAACGGTCTCAATACTCACGTCTTTATACTCTTTCACCAACAATAGCCAGTACTCTGTCTCTTCGGCTTCCTTGTAGGCAATTTTCATTTTGTGAAGAAAATCAGCCCTGCTTTGTGCGCCTTGCGCCTCTCTCACGTTCGCTCCTATCGATGTCCCTGATTTGAAGAGTTGGTTTGCGTGTGCAAACCGTTTCTTTTCTTCCAACACTTGCGAAACCCTCATCGCCAAAACAGCAAACTCAAAAGTCAAATTCACTATTTGGTTACCCTGCTCCATCATTCATCTGCACATTTACTCACTTGCAAATCCGCACATCTATTCACCACATTTCCTCCAACACAGCCCTGTCGTCAAAAGGGTGTTTAATGCCCTTTATTTCCTGATAGGTTTCGTGGCCTTTGCCTGCTATCAGTATTATATCTCCCTTTTGGGCAAGCGTTGCCGCGGTTTTAATCGCTTCCCGCCTGTCGGTTATCTTCAATGTCTTTTTGTAATGCTGTCCCGGTACACCCTGCATCATTTCTTCTAAAATGGCTTCAGGGTCTTCATTGCGCGGGTTGTCTGAGGTGAAAATGGCTCGGTTGCTCATCTCTACCGCAATCGCCGCCATTTCAGGCCGCTTTGCTGCATCACGGTTGCCGCCGCAGCCCACAACGGTTATCAGTTGCTCGTTGTTGGTGCGTATTTGGTTAATGGTTTCCAACACGTTTTTAAGCGCATCGGGCGTATGGGCATAATCCACTATCCCTATCACTCCGTTGGGCGATTTCATAAACTCAAACCGACCTCTAACCGAGGGAATAGTGCTTAGTGCGGTAATAATTTCCTCTTTGTTTTCGCCCAGTAAAAAGGCTATGGCGTACACAGCTAATAAATTATACCCGTTGAAATGACCTGTGAGTCGATACCAGGCTTCTTGCCCGTCAATGTCAAGCAGCATTCCGCTAAAATCCTGCTCCACAATGCGGGCACGGAAATCGGCCATGCCGCGAAGACTGTAGGTGTATTTGCTGGCTTTGGTGTTTTGCAGCATTACACTGCCGTTGCGGTCGTCTTTGTTGGTAAGGGCAAAGGCATCGCTATCCAGTTCATCAAAAAACTTCTTCTTTGCCTTTAGGTAATTATCAAACGTTACGTGGTAATCAAGGTGGTCGTGCGTGATATTGGTAAATGCCGCTCCTGCAAACTTTTGTCCTTTAATACGTTCTTGGTGGATGGCATGGCTGCTGCACTCCATAAACACAAACGAGCAACTACTATCAGCCATTTGGCGCAACAAAGCAGTAAGACTCACCGCATCAGGGGTAGTATGTGTGGATGGGATTACCTGCGTGCCGATAACATTTTGCACGGTTGATACCAAGCCGCATTTGTATCCCAAGCGGGTATATAATTGGTACAACAAGGTAGCCACAGTGGTTTTACCGTTGGTGCCTGTTACCCCAATCAGTTTAAACTCGTGCGAAGGGTTTTGGTAAAAATTGCAAGCTATGGGGCCAATGGCCGCATGGGTTTCTTCCACCAAAATCCATACTACGGATGCCATAGGGTTTTGGGGCAGTTCTTCGCACACAATAGCCACGGCCCCTTTTTCAAGTGCAGTAGGTATGTAGCTGTGGCCATCGGCCAAACTGCCCCGCACGGCAAAAAACATACTGCCTGCCTCTACTTTTCTTGAATCCAAGCAAAGCGAGGTAATAACAGCCGTTTCATCACCGCTAACCTGTTTGGTTTTTACACCCTGTAATATGTTTTTTATACTAATCAACTTAATTCTAAATAAACTGTGCCGCCTTTTACTATCCGTGAGCCGCCGGGCAACGATTGCTTGCGTACTTTTCCGTTGCCGCTAAAGCGTACTTTCATGCCTATGTTTTCTATCAGAAAAACAGCGTCTTTCAAACTCATACCAGTAACATCAGGTACTTGTCCGTTCACTATTTTGCGTTCGCCAATTTTCAGGGCGTTGTCGTTGGTTTGTGCAGTTACCCATTGTTGGTCGTCCACCTCTTGCTGGGTTTGTGATGAAATACCGATACCGTTCAGCACGTCTTGCAGTTCTTTTTTCTGCGATACTTTAGGGGTAGGCAGGGCAGCAACCGTGGTTACTGTTTTTTGCTCAAGGTCAAGGTGCAAATCCAGTTTGCTGGCATATACCTTGTCGGCTATTTCTTTAAATACAGGGCCTGCAACCAAGCTGCCGTAGTACACACCTTTTGAGGCTCCGTTTACGGTTACAATACAGGTGTACTGGGGATTATCAGCAGGGAAGTAGCCCGCAAACGACGATTTGTAGTATTTGCGGTAACCGTTTTTAGCGTCGGCCATTTGTGCCGTACCTGTTTTGCCTGCAACGGTGTAATTATCGTTTTTAAGGTTAGTGGCCGTACCGTGCAGCACCACTCCTTCCATCGCCTCTTTTACCTTTTTAAGGGTGCTTTTTGAGCAGATGGCTTCGTTAAGTACTTCGGTTTCGTATTTCTCAACCAGTTTGCCTACGTGGCGGACTTCACGCACAAACACGGGCTTCACCATCGTTCCGCCATTGGCTACGGCATTGTACAAGGTTGCCATTTGCAAGGGGGTAACGGTTGATTCATAGCCTATCGACATCCAAGGCAGGGTGGTTCCGTACCAGTCTTTGTCGTTGGGGTTTTTTATGCGGGGTTTTCCTTCGCCGGTTATTTGCAAACCCAACGATTTGCCCAAGCCCAGCTTGTTTATTTGTTCTACAAACTTTTCGGGGTTTTTGGCAAAGTGTTGGTACACCAATTTTGAGATACCTACGTTAGAAGATTTTTCGAACGATTGACGTAGCGAGAGCCTTTTGTTAGCACCCGGCTCAGAGTCTTTCATTTCACGGTCGAAGAATTTTGCATGACCGAAATCTACCGTTACACTATCGTCCAAATCGGCAACGCCGGTTTCTAACAGCGCAATCAGTGAAGCCAGCTTAAAGGTTGAGCCCGGCTCGGCACTTTCGCCCACAGCATAGTTGTATTCTTCTTTATAAACTCCGGGCGATTTGCGGGTTAGGTTGGCAATGGCTTTTATGTGGCCTGTTTTCACCTCCATCAAAATGGCGCAACCGCTTTCGGCATCGTTATTTATCAATGCCTCCATCAGAGCATCTTCGGCCACGTCTTGTATGTTTATATCAATAGTGGTGTAGATGTCTTTACCGTCTTCAGGCTCAATCTCGTTGTCATAATTAACGGGTATGGTTTGCCCGCCCGATACTTTTTGCATCAGCCGTTTGCCGCTCACGCCTGATAATACTTCGTCGTACGCGCCTTCAAGTCCAACGGGTGCAACACCGTCAATACTATATCCAATTGTACGTTCGGCCAATATTTGGAAAGGCTTTTGGCGACGTTCTTTTTCGGTTACGATAAAGCCGCCTTTGTATTTACCCAAACGGAACATAGGCCATGTTTTCATGGCTTTTATTTGGGTAAAGTTTACCCTGCGTTTCAGGTGGAAATATCTTTTTTTGTCCTTGCGGGCTTGTTTCAGCATTCGCAGGTAATCGTCTTTACTTTTGTCTTTAAAGGTTGTTGAAAGCAACCAAGCCAACGAGTCTACATTAGCATTAAACACCTCTTTGGTTAGTCCCTCCGCTACCATGTCCATGTGCACGTCATACACCGGTACTGAGGTAGCCAAAAGGCTGCCGTCGTCAGAGTAAATATTACCTCTTGTAGCCTCAATAGTTTCGTATGAAATGCTTAATTCTTCGGCAAGTTTGCGCAGTTCAGGACCTTCGGTGAACTGAATGCGGACGGCATACACTATCACCCACACCCCGAATATCGCAGTGAGCAAAAAGGCGAGGTATACCCGCCATAGTATGTCGCGCCTAACGTTCATCCTTTTCGGTAAATGTTATTTTATAGGGTGGGGTACGCAGTTCTTTCAACTCGCCGCCTTCTAATCTTTTTGATACCTGCGACTGCTTCGACTGGTACATCAGGTCTGATTTTATAGTGATGTACTCGGCCCGCAGTTCTTTTATTTCGTCTTTTATGTCGTCCGTTTTCCTAACTATGCGTTGCGCGTAATGGGCGTTATAGATGTAGAACAATCCCAAACCTGCCAGGAAAAAAATCATGGGGAACAGCTTGTGCAGGTTTTCCCTGTCAAGAAAGAAGCTGTACTCGGATGCAGAGAGGATTTTCGACGGTTTCTTAGGCGAAACGGTCTCCTTTTCCTCGGCTGGCTGCTCCTGAGGTTGCTCTTCTTCAAGTGCCCTTTTTTTGATTTCGTTTTCCATTGAGTTATGCGTTCAGCGGTGTGCTAAACAGTAGTAACCGGTTTAAATTTTTCGTCTTTATTATTGCTGCCCTGCTTCGACAAGCCATACTTCGACAAGCTCAGTAGGACAGCGATTGTTGTTATCTGTCAGATTCTTTCCGCCACACGCAGTTTGGCACTTCGGGCACGCGGATTGCGGGTAATTTCTTCTTCACTGGCTGTAGTGGCTTTGCTGCTCAATCCCTTAAAAGGTTTGGTAGTATTGCCGTACAGGTCTTTATCTTCTTCCCCCTCTATATTTCCTGTTTTTATGTAGTTTTTTACAAGTCTGTCTTCCAGCGAGTGGTACGACATGATTACCAACCTTCCCCCTTTACCTAACACCCCTTCGCATTGCTTTAGCAGGTGTTTCAGTACGTCCAGTTCTTTGTTTACCTCAATGCGCAATGCTTGAAATAGTTGCGAGAGGTATTTGTTTTCGGCATTGCGCGGCAAATAAGGTTGCACGGCTTGCTTCAACTGTCCCGTTGTGAGTATCGGCTGTTTTGTCCGCTCGGCGATAATTGCTTTGGCCAGTTTATAGGCGTTGTCCAATTCTCCGTAGTGGCGCAGCACATTTGTCAGTTCTTGTTCTTTATAAGTGTTTACCACATCGGCCGCTGTTTGTGCAATGTTTTGATCCATGCGCATATCCAGCGGAGCATCCCAGCGGTGGGCAAAACCTTTTTCGGGTTCATCAATCTGAAACGATGAAATTCCTAAATCGGCCAGCAATCCATCGGCAGGTAAAGCGTTGTGGTATTTTAAAAAGTTTTTCAAGTAGCGGAAATTGTGGTTTACCAAAATCAGCCGCTCATCGTCCACCTTATTATTAATAGCATCGGCATCTTGGTCAAAAGCAACCAGTCGGCCCTTTTTTCCCAGCTTGGCCAGTATAGCTTTGCTGTGTCCGCCGCCTCCGTACGTCACATCTATATATGTGCCGTCGGGTTTTATGTTAAGAGCCTCAATGCACTCCTCCAACATCACCGGAATGTGGTACTCACTCATCACCCTCCCCTCCCTTATCTTTACGGTTCATTACTTCCTCTGCCAATTCTGAGAAATCGTCGGCGCTCATGTTAAACATCTCTTCGTAGTTCTTAGCCGACCATATTTCTATCTTGTTCTCGTATGCATACAGCACCAAATCGTTCTCCATCTCTGCATACTCTTGCAGTTTTTTGGGTATCAGTATCCTTGATGCAGTATCAATTTGCACCTCGGTAGCCCCGTTATTAAACAGGCGGATAAACAACCTGTCTTTTTTATTAAAGGAGTTTAGTCCCTTTAGCTTATCGGTTTCTTTTTGCCAATCTGCCTTAGTATATAAAGTAAGGCACTTGTCAAAGCCCCTGTTCACCACCAATTTGTCGCCTGCCTCATCCGGAATTTGCTTGCGCAGGCTGGCCGGGAGCATAACTCTCCCCTTTCCATCCATTTTGCATTCAAATTCTCCGATAAACTGTGGCATAGCGTGGGCACATTAAAGGCTTTTCAAAATTATAGAATAAACCGACACTTTTCTCCATATTCCCCCACTTTTCGACACTGATTTTTATCCACACGGCGAAACCTTTGCAGCACAAGGGTTTTATGGTGGGGGAACTTTTGGGTTTTTATGTTAGGAAGGGAATCTGAAAAAGACCTTATTTTTGCACGGCTTTTGCTAAGCAACTATGACTATGATTAAAAAACTGCTGATACTTTTTAGTGTGCCGCTTGTAATGAGCGCCTGCAAGAAGGAGGAGAGTCCGGATCCGGGTAATGTGAACGGAGGTAAAGTGGTAACAAACCCTTTTCCGGGACCAAAGGCACAGGTAATGATTGCCGAAAAATGGAAATTGACTAATAAAACGGTGGAGTACAGTAATGGGTTACCTACCGAAGATTTTAGTAATGTGCCCGCCTGCCAAAAGGATAACCTTATTTCTTTTAAGGCCACCAAAAAATACGATGTAGAAGAAACCATTAATGTTTGCCCCGGTAACCAGCCTGTTACTACTTATAACTGGGCGGTTGATAACAGCGAGCAAAGTATTACTCTTAATGGTACTACGTGGAATATAGTATCAGTGGATAATACTACACTGGTGTTAAGGAATATAAGCAGTACACAGTTTTTAACTGTTACTACCAGCGAAACCTATACGGCACAGTAACTATACTATATAATATAGCATAGGATTTTATGCCGGATGATACATACGGGTTTTTTAAACAGTCGAGGGTTTTAAACCCTTGGCTGTTTAAAAAACCCGTACTATTTTCATACCTTTTATAAACCGTTCTGCAAATACGGTTGATTGTATTATTTTTGACCCCCGAATACTAAAACACGTATACAATGGCTGAAGTGATAAGAATGCCCAAAATGAGCGACACCATGACTGAAGGTGTGATTGTTGAATGGCTTAAAAAAGTGGGCGATACTGTTAAATCAGGTGATATATTGGCTGAGGTGGAAACCGATAAGGCCACTATGGAGTTGGAAAACTATGTGAAAGGCACTTTGCTGCACATAGGCATACAAAAGGGACAAGCTGTTCCTGTTGATGGTATTATTGCTATTGTAGGTGAACCCGGTGAAGATATTGCCGCATTATTGGCAGGTGGTGCGCCCGCAGCTAAAACTGAGGCTCCTAAAGAAGAGGCCAAAGCCGAAGCTCCGGCAGTGGTTACCAACAATACTGCTGCACCCGTTGCGCAACCAGTTGTTACAAGTAACGACGATAGCCGCTTAAAGGCATCACCTTTGGCACGCAAAATGGCCGAAGAGCGCGGTATTGATATACAGCGCATACACGGTAGCGGCGATAACGGCCGTATTGTGAAGCGTGATGTTGAGAATTACAAAGAAAGCGCTGCCAGCGTTCCTGCTGCAGCTGCATATACAGGGGTTGAAAGCTTTAGTGAAGAGCCGGTGAGCCAAATGCGCAAAACCATTGCGCGCCGTTTGGCAGAAAGCAAATTCACAGCTCCTCACTTTTACCTTACCATGGAAATTAACATGGATAAGGCAGTGGAAGCCCGTACCGCTATGAATAGCTACTCACCTGTGAAGTTATCGTACAACGATATGGTGATTAAAGCTGCTGCCATTGCGTTGCGCCAACACCCTCAAGTAAATTCATCGTGGATGGGCGAAAAAATCCGCCACAACAGCCACATACACGTAGGTGTAGCTGTTGCTGTTGACGATGGTTTATTGGTGCCTGTAGTTCGTTTTGCAGATAACAAAAGCCTTAGCCAAATCAGCGCAGAGGTAAAAGAGTTGGCCGATAAAGCTAAAAACAAAAAACTACAACCCGCTGAGTGGGAAGGGAACACCTTCTCTATAAGCAATTTGGGTATGTACGGTATAGAAGAGTTTACCGCCATTATTAATCCTCCCAATGCTTGTATATTGGCAGTGGGCGGTATGAAAGAGACTGTGATTGTAGAAAACGGTCAAATGCGTCCCGGTCATGTAATGAAAGTAACCTTAAGCTGCGACCACCGCGTGGTTGACGGTGTAGTAGGTTCTAAATTCTTGCAAACCTTTAAAAACTTGCTTGAAGAGCCCGTTAGGTTACTAGTGTAATCTGATGATGATATTAAGAAGGCCCGAACATTTATGTTCGGGCCTTCTTGTTTTATACAACTACCGACGTTGTTTTCCTGAGCCTGTCAAAATACCCTGAGCTTGCCGAAGGATTATGCGGATTGCTTAAATATCGAGTAGTATTGATTTAAGCTAATGGGTTTCGTTAAATAGTCGGTTACTTCGCCATACGACTTCGCTTTCTCAATATCTACCGGGTTCTTTGATGAACTAAGCATATAGATTCTTACTTTCTTAGCTAATGAGTCTTTAATCTTTGCAAACTCTTCTAAAAAGCCCCAGCCGTCAACCACCGGCATTTTAATATCTAAAAAAATCACATCGGGCAGCTTATCAGCGTTGGTAGCCATACTCTTAAAGTACTCAATGGCAGGGCCGCCGTCGGGGAATACAAGTAAGTTGGTACACTCGGGTGTTTTTTGCAGCATTTTCTCAACTATAAAGGCATGCACCAAATCATCATCTATAAGGCAGGCAAAATTTACTTTTTCGGTCTCCATAAAAATTAAAATGCCAAATTACCTACTGCTTAGTGTCCTGATTTTTTGGATTGTGCACTTTTCCACAGCTCAGTAACGACAGTATGTATAGCCTACAAAGCACAAAATCAAATAATTAAAAGTTAATCGGTTATTTTAAAAATAAATCTAAATACGGCCAATGCTATATCACAATTTTTTTAAAGATGTAGCTGCGAATTGCATGTGGTAAGTTCCAAAAACTAACTTTCCAAAATGTTACCTTTGTACCTTCTATGCAAAAGATAGCCAACTACATTAACGGTGAATTAATTGCCCCAAAATCAGGGGCGTATATAGATAATTACGAACCTGCTACCGGTCAAGTATATAGCCTTTGTCCCGATAGCGATGATGCGGATGTGCAAGCCGCAGTTGAGGCCGCAAAAGCTGCGTTTGAAGGTTGGGCAAATATGCCTGTGAATGAACGTAGCAGTATTATGCTCCGTTTGGCGCAGTTGATTGAAGATAATAATGAGCTGCTTGCCAAAGCAGAAAGCCGCGACCAAGGTAAACCCGTTTGGTTAGCACAAAAGGGCGAGATACCCCGCGCACAGCAAAATATTCATTTTTTTGCTACCGCTATTGAGCATTATGCCAGCGAAGCGCATCCCATGACTGATTTTGCAGTAAACTATACTACCCGCACCCCAATTGGAGTGGTAGGATGTATTAGTCCGTGGAACTTGCCGCTGTACCTGTTTACTTGGAAAATAGCTCCTGCACTTGCAGCGGGTAACTGTGTGGTGGCTAAACCGTCAGAAATTACTCCCATGACCGCCTATTTGTTCAGTGAGTTGTGCATACAGGCAGGCTTGCCCAAAGGCGTGTTGAATATTGTACACGGACTTGGTCCTAAGGTGGGTAATGCCATTGTGAGCCATCCTGAAATTACAGCTATATCATTTACAGGCGGAACCTCAACAGGTAAACACATTGCCGGTGTTGCCGCACCCATGTTCAAGAAACTTTCGTTGGAGTTGGGAGGTAAAAACCCCAATATCATTTTTGATGATTGCGATTTTGATAAAGCAGTGAAAACCTCGGTGCTTTCTTCGTTCCAAAATCAAGGCGAGATTTGCTTGTGCGGGTCGCGTATTTTCGTCCAACGCAGCATTTACGATAAATTTAAAGAGGCATTTGTAGCCCAAGTGAAGCAATTGGTAGTAGGTGACCCCTCTAACGATGCTACTAAAGTGGGTGCAATTGTCTCAAAACCCCATTTCGAAAAAGTGTTAAGCTATATTGAGCTTGCCAAGCAGGAGGGGGGAGTAGTGCTAACCGGAGGTCATACCGTGCAACCTGAAGGACGTTGCAATACAGGCTGGTTTATTGCGCCTACTGTAATTGAAGGGTTGAGTTATGATTGCCGCACTAACCAAGAAGAAATATTTGGCCCTGTAGTAACCCTAACTCCGTTTGATACGGAAGAAGAAGTGCTAATGTATGCCAACAGCACCACTTATGGCCTTGCTGCCACTATTTGGACTGAGAATCTGACTAAGGCCCATCGTATGGCTGCCAAAGTGAAGAGCGGTATAATATGGATTAACTGCTGGTTGCTGCGTGATTTGCGTACTCCGTTTGGCGGCATGAAGCAAAGCGGTGTAGGCCGCGAGGGCGGCTGGGAAGCTCTACGTTTCTTTACTGAAACTAAAAACGTTTGCATTAAGCTGTAAGCAGGTGTTGAACTTGTTTCAGCATCGTCCTGCCGACGCATGTCGGCATCACATTATCTCATTCACTTGATTTCCCTATGCGATCCCGAACCGAGTTCGGGAGGGCGGTGGTTTTCCTCCTCCTACATCCTCCTCCAAAGGAGGACATTGGGGTGCTGACCTATCTCATTAACTTTTCAAGTATCAAATTTCGTTCGTCGTTCAATATCCCCCGCTTGCGGGGGTGAGGGGGTGGAAATGCAACTCAGGTAGTCTCCTGCCGAACTTGTTTCGGCATCTCATCACCATTCACAAGATTTTCCTATGCGATTACGAACCGAGTTAGAGCGGGACTACCCAAACAGCAGCTCGAAAGCTTCTTCAACTTTGCCTACGGCTTCTATTTTTATTTTGGGTTTTATCATCTCCAATCCTTTTTGATTGAATTTTGAAATGAAGATACGGTCAAAACCCAGCTTCTCAGCTTCACTAATGCGTTGTTCAATACGGGTAACCGCGCGTATTTCACCACTCAAGCCCACTTCGGCTGCAAAAGCTGTTTTATGAGGAATGGCAATATCCTCGTATGAGGATAGTATCGCAGAGACGATGGCCAAATCCGTCCCGGGGTCTTCTATTTTTAATCCGCCTGCTATATTTATAAATACATCTTGCACCCCCAAACGGAAACCACAACGTTTTTCAAGCACGGCTAACAACATATTCAGCCTGCGCAAATCAAACCCGTTGCTGTTGCGTTGCGGGGTACCGTACACTGCCGTACTTACCAATGCCTGCGTTTCAATCAGCAATGGCCTTGCTCCTTCCAGCGAGGCGCAAATAGCAATACCGCTTAGGTTATCGTCTTTTTGTGAGATAAGAATTTCGCTAGGGTTGCTCACTTCGCGCAATCCGGCCTCTACCATTTCATAAATGCCCAACTCGGAGGTGTTTCCGAAACGGTTTTTGGTGGTGCGTAATAATCTATAGGTATTATGGCGGTCGCCCTCAAATTGCAGCACGGTATCCACCATGTGTTCTAACACTTTTGGTCCGGCAATAGCTCCGTCTTTAGTAATATGGCCTATCAAAAAAACAGGCGTATGTGTTTCTTTAGCAAAACGCAGCAGTTCGCCCGCGCACTCTTTTATCTGACTAATGCTGCCCGGTGTGCTATCCACCAACGATGAATGCAGCGTTTGTACTGAATCTATAACAACGATATCAGGCTCCACATCTTTTATGGCTGTAAAAATTTCATCCAACCCTGTTTCAGTAAAAACGTAACAGTTTTCATTCGCAATGCCAATCCGGTCGGCACGGTTTTTTATCTGTACAGCACTTTCTTCGCCGCTCACATACAAAATTTTGTAGCCTGAGTTCAGCGCCATTTGTAATAGCAGGGTACTTTTCCCTATACCGGGTTCGCCTCCCAGCAATACCAAACTGCCCGGCATAATGCCGCTTCCCAATACGCGGTTCAATTCGGCATCAGGGGTAACAATACGGTGTCCGCTTTGTGCAGTTACCTCTTTTATAGGCACTGAAACTACCTTCTCTTTAGTGCTACCTGCCTTGTATCCCTTTTGTTGAGGTTTATCTTTATGAACTATTTCTTCAACATAGGTGTTCCATTCGCCACAGTTTGGGCACTTTCCAATCCATTTTGTGGATTGTGATCCACAATTCTGACAGAAAAATGACTTTTGTATCTTCGCCATTTACGTTTAGTCTCTAAAATAAAAACAGTTTTTACAGGGGCAAGATAAGATAGCTTATAAAAAAAACGCTGAATTAATATGCTTAATAGTAATTTATCCTATTTTTGCCCACAATCCAAAAATTTAAAGAAACACGTTTGTATGAAAAAAGTATTAGCAATGGTTTTGGCTTTGGGTTTTGTGCTATGCCAAGCCACCACTGTTTTAGCCGAAAGTAAACCTGACACAGGTGCCGCTAAAACCACAGCAACTGACACTACCCAAAAAGCAGACACGTCAAAAAAAGCCGCCGCTACTAGTGAAGAGGCTCCTAAAGAAGAAGCAAAAGCAGAAGGAATGCAGGTTATCAAAGATAAATTTATCGAAGGTGACCCAATATGGATGACTCCTGTATTGTTGTGCTTGATTTTTGGTTTGGCAATTGCTATTGAAAGGGTTCTTACTCTAAGCCTTTCAAGCACCAACACTAAGAAATTTTTGGCAAATATTGAAGATGCGCTAAACACCGGTGGTGTTGAAGCTGCTAAAGAGGTATGCCGCAACACTCGTGGTCCTATCGCTTCTATATTTTATCAAGGTCTTGACCGTTCGCACGAAGGGATTGACATTGTAGAAAAGTCAGTAGCTTCATACGGCTCAGTACAAATGGGTCAAATGGAAAAGGGTCTTGTATGGCTTAACCTGTTTATTGCTCTTGCCCCTATGTTGGGTTTCTTGGGTACAGTAATCGGTATGATTATCGCGTTCGACCAAATTGCAGCAGCAGGTGATATTTCTCCAACAGTAGTAGCAGGTGGTATCAAAATCGCTCTTTTAACTACGGTTGCGGGTTTGATTGTTGCGATTATCCTTCAAATCTTCTATAACATTATCGTTTCTAAAATCGATTCGATTGTTAACGATATGGAAGATTCATCAATATCTCTAGTAGATATGTTGGTGAGGAAAGAAATTAAGTAATTAGGTCATTTAAACCATTTTCGATATGTCGTTAAAAAGAATTTTAACTATAGCATTTTATGCTATTACAGTGCTTATATCTGTAATAGGCTTTTATATAATGCTATTTCAGTCTGACTCGCTAGGTCAGCCAGCGGAAGTGATGGTGCTTGACGAAAACTTGCAAAAAGGCACAGGCATCGTACTTTGGTTATCGGTTGCATTATCAATAATTGCTGCAGGTATAGCTTTTGTTGTATTACCGGTAACTGGTATGCTAGCTAATCCTAAAAGCCTTAAAACAGCCGGTATTGGAGTTGGCACTCTTGCGCTGATATTTTTAGCCGGTTACGTTACTGCAGGTAACGAGGTAACAGCTACTTACATTAGTATGGGTATTGATACCCCGGGTAAATCTAAATTTATCGGAGGTATGATAAACGCTACTGTTATCTTATTCGTAATAAGCATACTTATGTATGTGTACAATACCGTAACTGATTTTATTAAACAATTATAATATGGCCCGCAAGCAACGCCCAATACCCGAAATAAATGCAGGCTCGATGGCTGATATAGCTTTCTTGCTGCTTATCTTCTTCCTGGTAACAACTACCATGGATACCGATATGGGTTTGCGCGCTGTCCTTCCTCCTATGCCTCTACCGAATCAAGAAGTTCCTGAGTTTAACAAAAGGAACGTGTTTGAAATCCGTATCAACTCAAACAACCAATTACTGGTTGAGGGTGAATACATTCAAATTCGAGAATTGAAGGCTAAGACGATTAAGTTTATCACTAACTACGGTAGGGAAGCAAACCTATCTGACGATCCCAAAAAAGCGGTTATTTCATTGAAAAACGACCGTGGTACTGAATACGATATTTATGTACAGGTGCAGGATAAACTTAGAAAAGCGTATAGGGAAGTGAGGGATAAGGCCGCACAGCAGAAATACGGTAAAGATTTTGAATCGCTTTCTGATGCTGAAAAGGAAATTATCAAAAAGGAGTTTCCTCAAAAGATTTCAGAAGCTGAACCCGAAGATATAGGAGGAACTAAATAATGGCAAAGTTTAAGAAAAAGAAGTCTACAGGCTCAGCGCCTATTTCAACAGCTTCGTTGCCTGATATCGTGTTCATGTTGCTTTTCTTCTTCATGGTGACTACCACCTTGCGTGAGGTTACTTTGAAAGTAAAAAACAATACTCCAATGGCCGAAGAGGTTGAAAAACTTGAACGTAAATCAGCTACCAGCTTTATTTACGTTGGCCCCCCTGCCGATGACCGTTTAGGTACTGCATCACGTATCCAGCTAAACGATCAATTAGCATACCCTAGCCAAATTCCTCAATTCTTAGAGTTGGAGAAAACACAGATACACCCTGTAGATTTGCCTAAGTTTTCAGTTTCATTAAAAGCTGATAAAGAAGCAAAAATGGGTACAGTGGTGGATGTGAAGCAGGAATTACGTAAAACATCGGTGTTTAAGATTTATTACTCAGCGAAAAAACGTAATACCGGCCCAGGCCTGTAACAAACGATTTTTTGGAATACTTTAATCCATCACCTTACAGTGATGGATTTTTTATTTATAGACACCCATGAAAGCAGTAATACAAAGGGTTTTGCAAGCAAGCGTAACCATAGACGGAGTTGAACACTCATCTATCGGCCCCGGTTTAATGGTGCTATTGGGTATTGAGGAAGCGGATAGTTCTGAAGATATTGAGTGGCTAACTGCTAAGATGGTAAACCTGCGCATTTTTAACGATACTGACGGGGTAATGAACCTGAGCCTTTTGGATACCAAGGGTGATATGTTGCTGGTAAGTCAGTTTACTTTGCACGCCAGTACAAAAAAAGGAAACCGTCCGTCGTATATTATGGCGGCAAAGCCCGATATAGCTATACCTTTGTACGAGCAAACCATTAAGCAGGTTGAAACCTTATTGAACAAGCCTATAAAAACAGGTAAGTTTGGTGCTGACATGAAAGTGGGATTGATAAACGACGGACCTGTTACAATACTGATTGATACTAAGAACAGAGTATAAATTATAATTGATTGAGCTATGGCCCCAAAGCTACGACCCAAAATAGGCTGGAAAGAAAAAGTTGACTTTGTTGACTTTGGCCTTGAGGACGTGGATGCCAAAATTGATACCGGCGCATCTACATCGGTGCTGCATTGCAGCAGCATCGCCTTGGTGAAACGCTATCGTAAACAATATGTTAAATTTATTCCGTTAGATGCTTCAATGCCTGCTTTTAACGGTAAAGAGTTTATTTTGCCGTTTCATAAAGAGAAGAGAATAAAAAACTCTTTCGGGCATGGTGAGAACCGCTATATAGTGCTTACTACCGTAAGAATGTTCGGCAAGTTATACGATATGGAAATCTCGTTGCGCGACCGCTCTAACCTTGAGTACCCTGTACTGCTGGGCAGGAGGTTTTTACGGGGAAAATTTGTGGTAGATGTGGCCAAGGCCAACCTATCACACAAAAAGAAGATAAAGAAACTAAAGAACGCATTGCATACTGAAAAGCGTGCCCAATAATTAACCGGGTAAGTTTTATGAAAATCGCTATTTTATCCAGAAACACAAAGTTGTATTCAACCGCAAGGCTGGTTGAGGCTGCCCAACAAAGGGGGCATGAGGTTGAAGTATATAACCACCTTGATTGTTACGTAGGGCTTAAAAAAGGGGCTCCTACCATACACCATAACGGTAAAGACATTACCGGAGTGGATGCTGTAATACCGCGCATCGGCTCATCGGTAACGTTTTACGGAACGGCCATTGTGCGCCAGTTTGAAATGATGAACGTGTTTTGTGCCAACGGAAGTATGGCCATTACCCGCTCTCGAGATAAACTGCGCAGTATGCAATTACTTGCCCGCGAAGGCTTGGGAATGCCCCATACGGCATTTGCCCACAATGCGGACAATATGAACGACCTTCTTAAAATGCTGGGCGGAGTTCCTGTGGTGATAAAACTACTAGAGGGAACCCAAGGCATAGGCGTGATGCTTGCCGAAACTAAAAAGACGGCTAAATCGATTTTAGAGGCTTTTCAAGGCATTGATAAGAACGTACTGCTCCAAGAGTATATAAAAGAGGCTAAAGGAGCTGATTTGCGCGTTATTGTGGTGGGCAATGAGGTAGTATGTGCCATGAAAAGACAAGCTGCCGAAGGTGAGTTCCGCTCTAACCTGCACAGGGGAGGAAGTGCCGCACCGATAAAACTGACAAAAGCTGAGAAAGAAACTGCATTAAAAGCTGCCAAAGCAATGGGCTTGCACATAGCCGGTGTGGATATGCTGCAAAGCGACAGGGGACCTTTGGTACTTGAAGTAAACTCATCACCCGGTTTGGAAGGCATTGAACAAGCCACCAAAAAGGACATTGCAGGAAAGATGATTGAGTTTATAGAGCAGAATGTGAACAAGAAAAGACCCGGCCGCAAGGATAAAGTGAGTGCCTAACAGTTCTCACAACATCACCAAGCCGTCAATCTCAGCACCGCGTTTATAAATGGCAATCACATCTTCAGGGGTTGCCATTTCTATATCTACCGTTAAGCTTTGGTATTTATTTGCACTTGATTGCAGGTAATGCACCTTAGCATCACTCCCAAACCAGTTTTCTATTTTAGCCCCTAATTGGTGGTCGGTTTTAAAGATAAATTTAAACCTGTACACCGAAGGCCACTGTGAGTATTGGTATAACCTGTCGAGCAGGGATTTGTAAGCATCTACTTCTTCAGCCATAAACTGCAATTTTACAACAAAAGCCGTGCTAATTAAAATATTGGCATAAAATAAGGCTATGTGCAGCGGCTGAATACAATTAAAAAAGCACGTTTTAAGTTATATTTGAATATGGAAATCAAGATTGAACTTGATGAAACAACCGAAAACGGAAAGAAACTTTTACAAGCTTTAGAAGAGCTGGGAGTGAAGTATTCAACCACTGCGTTAAGTGCCAAAGATGTAGCATTGGGAATAGGCAGGAAAGCAACAGATAAAGAGCTTGAAGAATATCTCAATCATTGCATGAATAGTGAACTTAGTGATATTGATGATTTGATTAATGAAAATTAAGCTTTCAAAAGAAGCGCAACTTGTTATTTCGGAATTGTCGACGTTCGTTGATTCAAAAAACACTGCTGGCGCGGGTAAGCGTTTCAAGAAAAATTTCTTGCTCAAAATAAAAAACACCTTAACTACCTTTTCAGATCATAATGATTGCAAATACCCTGTTTTTAAAGCAAGAGGGCTGCGCTGCTTTTTTATTGATAAATGGGTGATTGCCTACAAAAAAGAAGATGATGAAATTGTAGTATATGTTATTGTTTTTGGCTCTCTTTTGCAGTATTAGAAAAAGTCTTATCAATCTTTTCCAAGGCCACTAAAATAGCACAGAAGCCCCACAAGGGCACGGCAATTTTGTCGTAATCAATGTAACTGTTTAGTACGCCGTGTACGTAGTAGGTAATCAATCCTAACACTACTGCAAGAGCTATGGTGCGTGTCTTTTCGTTAATGCTGTTGTAAAACAGCCGCATTCCCTTATAAACGCTTAATAAAAAGAAACCTAACCAAGTGAGCATACCAAAAAGGCCGCCTTCAGCCAAGGGCCCTAAGTATTCGCTATGGGCATGACCCACATCGCCAAAGTTGGTACTGATAACCGTTAAATCTTTACTACGCTGAAAAGGCGCATACTGAAATGCGTACGTGCCCGGACCCCAACCCAACACTGGCCGCTCTTCAAACATTCGGATAGCGCAGTTCCAACGGTTAATACGCTCAAGGTTACTGGGGTCGTTCTTAATGTTTGAAACCGATTGCAAGTGTTCGCCCAAATCGCTTTTACGCGATGAGCCTTGCTCATTCTCGCTCAACTTTAGCATGATGTCTTTCTGAAAAACAAAAATGCCCAGCAACACCACAAATATCGAAGTGAATATAAAACGTATGGGTACTTTGATGTAGAACACAGCCATAGCAGCCAATGCGCCCATTAAACTAATCCAAGTGGCGCGGGTGTATGAGTAGGTGATGGCAAGCAAAAACAACATAGCCGCCAACGCAATAAACCCGCGGGTAAGGGTGCTATACCCCATTTGCTTACTGCGTATAAAAAACACAATCAGCATAGGGGTAGTTATTGCCACCGTAGCACTGTAAACACCGTGTACCCAAAAGAAGGGCTGTATCATGTAGGGGAAAACATCCCTGATAAACCCGTGTTGGTAATGGCGTACCATTACGTACACAACTACTCCGGCCAACGGAATGGTAAACCACCACAAAAACTTCTCGATACGGTTGTAGTTGGTAAACAGCAAATAGGCCATGAAGTAGAACACTACGATGTACCAAATCCGTGAAACGGTGTATTTAAACGAAACCAGCGGCATACTGCTGGTAGCCGAGGTAAACAACAACCAGCCTACGTTTATAAGTATGGCAATGGTGAGCGGATTGCGCATTAGCTCGCGGGTATTGTTGCCCCCCTCATTGTTAAGCAATTTTAGCCCGCCAATAATCATTAACAGAATAATGATGGGCTCTGTGGGGAGTATCAACCCGAAGTTGCCCATTAAATGCCATACAGGTATTGAAAAGGGAACTAAACCGGTAACAAGGTAGATAAGCTTATCCTGTGCAAACAGGGCAAGTAATACGATAATAAACGCTATAGGAAAAAGGGGCACAAAATAGAAATCAAACAGCACAGCAATCACATTGGCTGCTATAAATAAGCCGCCAATAGCATAAAAGCTGATTATCTGCCCCCGTGTAAGCATATATAAACGCAATTAAGCGTTGTTACCTTCTTTTAGTTGGGCGCGGAAGAAAGAAAGACGCTCCATCAATATCATCATCAATACCGATAAGATAAACACGCCGAATGTTGAAAGCAGTACAATAATACTGCGACGGGGATACGCTTTTTGCTCGGCGGCAAAAGCAGGGCTAATCTCAAACTTGTGGGGAATGTACTCTTCCATATCTGCTTTTGCTTTGCGGTACTTTTCTTTCAAGTGGTTCATTTGCTCCACTTGTTGGCTAAGAGATTCGGTAAGACGTATCAACGTACCCACATCGGCACCGCTTTTAGCCATTTTTTGCTGGCGTTCCATTGCCTGTCCGGTACCTTCATTCTTTCCGCCTGAAAGCATTGCGGGAGAAATGCCCTTGCCGCTTGATATTTCGTTTACTTGCTGCTGCAAGCTCTCAACTTCCTTTATCTTGGCATTATACTCGTTCTCAATAATCTGATATGCCTTACTGGCTACCTGTCTCTGAATCTCGGTACGCACAGTATCATATATCTGTGAAATTCCGTTGGCAATGCTCGCTGCCATTTTAGGGTCGGCATCCAGCACACTAATCTCTATTGAAAGAAATTCAGTACGGCGGAATTTTATGTTTGATTTTATTTTGTTGGCAAGCTTGGTGTATGGCATCGAGCCGTTAGGGTCGATATTATAATGCTTCATCAACTGAAAGCGCTCAACCACGCGACCCATCAATTGAGAAGAACCCAAAATTTGCAAAGCCTGCTCGGCGTTTTCCTCTTCACCAAATTCAGAAGCATCCACATCACGTGCCGTTGCATCTTCCAAAATACCCCCTGAAACTGAGTTGTTTTTTGCGGGGTAGAAAATCACATTCGACTCGTACTTTGGGGTAATAAATGCAGGACCTGAAAATATAATGGAAGCGATAGCAGCCACCACTGTAAGGATGATTATCGGCATTTTGCGACGGATAATCAGACGGATAATCTCGATGGTATTAAACTGGTAATTGGTCTTTTGGTCAGACATCAGATAAAGAGTATTTATGGCAAAAATAAAAATTACGGCGATATAATAAGGCTTCTGCCTAAGTGGTTTTGAACGATGTAAGTAATTCTTTGATTTTTATTAGTCCGGTACTTACTGCTAATAAAACCATGCAGCCTAGTGCAGCAAGCACTTCAAGTTTCCAATCCCACTGTATAAATGTAAAGGCATAAAAAACGGTTGCGGCTGAAACGGGAAAAAAAATAGTTGAAAGGGCAAATTTTGGCGGTACGGTGAACTTGAAAAACCGTCGGCAATACAAAACGGTAAGTAGTATCACCAATGATTGTGTGGCAATTGTGGCAATACAAGCCCCCATTGCTTTGTATTGGGGTATCAGCACAAGGTTTAGCAAAAAATTGGCAAACAAACCAAGTACCGAGATGATGTTTAGCTGCCGTAAGCTGCCGTTGGCAGTTAGCAGAGTACCAAAAATATACCCCATGCTGATGGGTACAAAAGCACTGAGCACCCATGCAAAAATGTAGGCATTGTAAGGGGTGTATAAATTGGGGTAGATAAGATTGTACAAGTCCTCCTTATAAAACCAAGCCAGCAGGGGCACTCCCACGGCAGGCAACATCATAATGGCGAAACTTTGTTTTACCAGTTGGCCTACAGGCAACCCCCGGTGTATCAAACGGCCAAACATGGGCAGTAGCATATTGGCCATTAATACGGCAAACATTATCAACGAATCAAGCAGGCGAAACCCTGATGCATAAATACCGGCCTCGGTAGCACCGTCGGGAAGCAAACGCTCAATCATTACCGCATCCAGGCGGGTGTAAAAGCTCATCAAGGTTACTAGTATGGCATACGGATACGATTTTTTTACAATATCCTTTACGGTAGCCCACTCCACCCTAAATTCTGTCTTTTTTATAAAACGGTATAGTACAACAAAAGAGATACTCACTCCGCACACTAAACCAAGTACCTGTACCCACGCAAAAGTGTAAATGGTGAAAGGGGTGGAAAACGGATTAAGCCAAAGTAAAAGACCGCACAAAACAATCATTACCAGCTTATCACTTACTGAAAGAAAACTTTCGGTTTTGAAGAGGTGCAAAGCAGATACATTTGAACGCAGGTAGTTGTAAAAGGTTATCAGCCCTTGGTTGATACCAATGATTATCAGCAACCCTAATTGCTGGCTGTTGTAGCCCACTACAAACGAAAAAACCACCAGCACCAACAAATACAAGGCAAACAAACCGGTTTTGGCGGCAAGGATATTAGCCAAATAAAACGATAGCTTTTCGGGCTCACCCGCTATTACACGGTTGTTGTAGTTAATAATACCTACATCGCTTACAATGGCAAAAATGTAAGCAAAGTTAAAAAGGGCAAAATAGTCGCCATACACCTCGCTGCCCAGCATATTCTGCACGGCCACATCAATACCAAACACCCAAAACAGTTTCACCGCAAGGTTCAGTACCACTAAAAGGGTAAAGTTTGATAAAAATTTTTGCTGCATGTGCGGCGCAAAAATACATCTATTACCCATAGCAGATAAAGCCTATGTTTTTTTCGTCAAAAGATTCAATAAAAACACATCCCATATCGTTTAATATGACGAAACCTATCGTAACTATGAAATCATACCCAGTGATTGCATTATTGCTGCTTTTTGCAGCTTGCTCATCACACAAACTGCACAAAAGGAGTGTGGTAGAAATGGATTTAGTAATTGACACTGCACAAGCCATACAGCAAAATGGCGTTTTAGCAACAGGCATAAATGTCCGTTTGCATAATGGTAAACAAAAATCAACTATCGGCTTGGCCAAAGGAGGTTGGGACTGGTGGCGATTTAATGTGCAAGCGGTTAACTCGGCATTTAGCTATGGAAGGTTAACCTACAATCCCCGGGAAGTTTTAACCGAAAATAAGCCGATACAGTTGATTGTCAAACCAAAAAACAATGCCAACTATGTAGATACATTTACCATTGATATTCCACGCCCTCAGAAGGTTACTGTTTTTTTTGAAATGCCTGCGGTGATTTCTCCCGGAATACCTTTAAAACTAACGCTCCACAGTAGATTTAGTAACGGAACAGAAGTATCAACCACCTCATTTAATGGCAGCTTTTTGTGGAATTTGTTTGACGTTGAGTACAACGGTAAAATGATTAAAAACGGGATACTGATTCCCGACTCTAAATACCCTTTTTCTGTTGATTTTATTGAGGTAAAGGTATCGTACAAGTATAATCCGGATGTAAAAACTGAAATTCAAATTCCGTTATTATACAATGGGGCTTACCATTTAAATTTTGACGGGTATGGCGGGCAGCAAGGCAGAGACGGTAATGACGCTTACGGGCAAAACGGTAGGGACGGGCGAGGCGGACAGAACGGCGGTTCGGGTGGGTCGGGTCAAAACGGGAAAAACGTTACAGTGTATTTAAAAAGCCTTGTCAGCAATAGCTCCACTTTGTTGCTGGTTAGAGCTGAAAGTTTGGGACAAGTTGAGACTGCCTGCATCAATGTAAAAGGG